>NZ_JBJEEY010000106.1:0-40388 GCF_051873555.1 Floccifex sp.
ATAGTTTTTATATTTTAAAAATGGAATAACAATGCTCAGTAACATATTTTCTTCTCCTATTGTTTTAATTCTTCTTTTAATTGTGTTGTAGAAATACCTTCAGTTCTTGGTAAATATACAACTTCACAATAATCTTTTAGAAAATCAAATTTTCCTTTCCAGTCATCTCCCATCACAAAAACATCCACATTGTATTTTTTTACATCTTCTATTTTTTGTTCCCAATTTGTTTCTGGAATGACTTTATCTACGTATTTAATGGCTTCTACAATAGCCATTCGATCTGTGTCTTTGATTTTACATTTTTTTCCTTTTAAAGCATTAAAATCATCACTGCTTACAGCTACAATTAAATAGTCTCCTAATTCTTTTGCTCGTCTTAATAAATTTAAATGACCTACGTGAAATAAATCATAAGTTCCATATGTAATGACTGTTTTCATATTTTCCTACCTTTCAAATAATCGATTCAATAACGATTCTTTCTTTTTTTCTTTTATGATGCGTTGTTCAAATTTTTTATTTAATAATTTTTTTTGTTCTTTTTTCGATAAAGCATTCAATTCTTTTACATATTCATCATAATGACTGGCAACAGTTTGAATGTCTCCATATTCTTTTAATACACCGCCTTCAAGCCAGATGGCTGTGTCACAAAAAGAAATAACTTGTGGAAGTGAATGCGAAATAAATATAATAGTTTTTCCACTTTTTTTCAATTCCGTCATTTTATCTAAGCATTTTTTCGCAAATCCTTTATCACCAACTGATAAAGCCTCATCAACCACAATAATATCTGGGTTTAATGCCAGGTTAATGGAAAATCCCAGTCGAGATTTCATTCCCGATGAATATTTTTTTACAGGTTGATATAAAAAATCACCTAATTCCGCAAATTCAATGACATCATCAATTATTTTTTGAACTTGTTTTTTCTTTAATCCCAATAATGCCCCTTTTAACTGAATGTTTTCCAATCCAGTTAATTGTTGATTCAAACCTGTATTGATGGCAATTAAAGCTTGTTCTCCATTCACGGTAATGGTTCCTTCTTCTGGTTCAGAAATACCAGATAAAATAACTGACATTGTGGATTTTCCTGATCCATTGGTTCCTAAAATTCCCACAACTTCTCCCACAGGTATTTTAAAGCTAATGTCTTTTAAAGCATAAAATTGTTTTCCTTTGTGTTTTTTATCATTTGATTTTAATGTATAAATTTTTGATACGTGATCAAAAATAACGGCATAGGATTCCATGTATTCACCACCTTAAATTAAGTCCGCAAATTTTGCTTTGAATTTATGCATCAATACACTTCCAAGCGCAAATAAAATAAATGTGATGGCCCAGAAACAAATGGCACGATAGCGATATGGCCAGAATCCTTCGTGATAGAAGAAACAGTCTCTATATCCGCATACTATATAATAAATAGGATTTAATTTCATAATAAATGTAATCCATGGATAGTTTTCAAATCTGGATAGTGGCCATAATATAGGTGTCATATAAAGTAATAATCGCATTAGTGATGTAACAAATTTTTTTGTATCCCGTGCAATCATATTTAATACACTAAGAACCAAGGTAATCGAAATATTAAATACACAGGCACAGAAACAATAATAAATGAGTCCTAACCAGTGAATAGATGGTTTATAGCCTTGCAACATAAAAATAACCATGACAATCACCATCAAACAAAGATGATTAAATAATTCTTTTAATACAACTGTGGCTGGTAGAATACTGACCGGAAATTTCATTTTTGAAATCATTTTTGAATGCGAGAAAATGGCATTGCATCCATCCACAATACAAGGACGAATAAAAAACCAGACCACCATTCCAGCTAACATCCAATTAAAAAATGGAATATCATCTACGGCTTGTCTTTCCATAATAAAACCAAACACAAACCAATATGTTAATACATTGATAGCTGGTCCTGCAAAGTTCCAGAATATACCAAGTCGAGTATCTCGCATATCCGCTAATAATTCATATTTAGAGATGCTGTAAATTCGATATAAATTTGAAAAATTTTCTTTTAATACATAACGAATACTTTTAAACATAACTTTACCTCGCATATAGTTTATCATATCCTATAAAAGAGTTCACAAAAAAAGGAAATTAGAATCACCCAATTTCCTTTTTAAATACACATTCCTCTCCTTTCTTTATTCATTGTATCAATTCAAAATGAATAAAGAATGACATTTACTCAATTTCTTCGATTTCTTCTTCGTCTTCATCATCAATAGATAAAGAATCTGTGTCCATAGTACTTTCAGATAAAGTATGACGTGATTTTAAATCCCAGAAATTCTTTGGCATGCTGAAAAATCTTCCATCAATTGAAAGATCTGTATAGAATTGTGCGATATTGTCTTCAAATTGAGATTCATTGTATCCCATTTCCTTGCTTACTTCTGTCCATAAATTAATAAAAGACATCGGTTCTTTTTGCTCTTTTAACACACGAAGAGCCACATCAATCATAGATTTTTTCATAATACTACTCCTTAAAAAAATTACATTGATTCGACCGCTTCAACTCCTATGCAATCCAATGCATTTGCTAAAACAATCTGTGTTGCTTTGACCAAAGCCAATCTTTGCGCACTCAATTCTAAATGATTTCGATCCACTACTTTACAAGCATTATAGAAACTATGGAATTTTGACGCTAAATTTTGAATATAATGACATACTTTATGGACTTGACGGCTCTTAGCTGTTTCAATAATGACTTTATTGAATTCCTGTAAAGTCTTCATTAATTCAATTTCTTTTTCATCCACCAATAAATCATAAGAACAAGCCAATTCAATGTCTTGTGCCTGTTTTTGAATGGAACACATTCTGGCATGAGCATATTGTGCATAATAAACCGGATTTTCATTGGATTGTTTCTTTGCCAATTCAATATCAAAGTCTAAATGCGAATCCAATGCTCTTTGAACAAAGAAATAACGAGCTGCATCAACCCCAACACTATCGCACAATTCATTGATGGTTGTCGCATTTCCTTCTCGCTTGCTCATCTTCATTTCAACGCCATCATTTACTAAACGAACCATTTGAATAATGTCCACATTCAAATGATTTTCATCATTTCCAAGGGCTTTCATAGCCGCTTTTAAACGTGGAATATATCCATGATGGTCAGCTCCAAAAAAATCAACTAAATAATCAAATCCTCTTTGATATTTATCATTGTGATACGCAATATCCGGTACCAAATATGTATAAGAACCATCCTGTTTTCTTAATACACGATCTTTATCATCATTGAAACGTGTTGTTTCAAACCAAAGAGCTCCTTCTTTTTCATATATATACCCTTTTTCTTCAAGAATATGAAGAGCTTGTTCTACTTTTCCAGCATCTCGAATGGCTTGTTCGCTTGACCATACATCAAATGAAACACGATATTTAGCTAAATCTTTTTTTATTTTATTCAATTCAAATTGAATTCCTTCTTTTCGAAAGAAATTTAGATTTTCTTCTGTTGGTTCCAAATACTGATTCGGATATTGTTTTGCTAATTCATAACCTTTTTCTTTAACATCAGCACCATTATATCCATCTTTACCCACTTGTGTATCCAATCCATGTGCCTGGCGATAACGAGCATTTAAAGACAAAGCCAAGTTTGTGATTTGATTTCCTGCATCATTTACATAATATTCACGCGTTACATCATATCCTGCTTTTTTCATAATACGAGCACAACTATCTCCCCAAGCCGCTCCACGTGCATGTCCTAGATGCAAAGAACCAGTTGGATTCGCACTGACATATTCTAAATTTACTTTTATGCCATTTGGTTTTTGTGTTCCATATTTTTCTTTCTGTTCTAAAATATCTTTAATTACATTAGTAAAGCTATCTGTTTTTAACGTGAAATTCAAAAAACCAGGTCCAGCTATTTCAATTTTAGAGACACTATCCAATTCAAATGCATTGATTATATTTTGTGCAATTTCTCTTGGATTTTTTCTTAATTGACGTGTCAGCTGCATTGCCACATTACTTGAAAAATCACCATGATTTTTATTTTTTGGAATTTCAATCACAATTGTTTGCCAATCCAATTCCATTTCATAGGCTTGAAAAATTGCTTTTTGAATTGCCTGTTTTAATTGAATATCAATGCCTGCCATGCCAAATCCTCCTTATTCGCTACAATAAAATGAAATAACTGTGATTCATTTCCTTGAATTAATTGATATTTTATTTCTATACAATTTCCATTTATTCTATATAGACTTGTTTCACATTGCAAGTCTAAACATCCAAATTCTGTTTCAATGTTTCCTTTTGTTTGAGATTGATCCTTTAACATTAGCACAACTTTATAATCGGATTTACTTTCAATAATTAATCCTTTTTCATAGACTTTCCAGGTAATGGTATCCATTTCAATAGATATTCCATTTTTTATTTTTTTAATTAAAGCCCATCCATCAAAGATCAATTCTTTTTGAATTAAATCCATAAGCGTTACTTTTAAATTCATAGCGTGTTTATAATACTATATTTTTATTTTTTTTCAATTATAAAAAATCCTTTTCTTTGTTTTTGTTTCCATTCTCAATAAGGCTTTAACAATTTCAGAACACTTTGATATAGGAATGCATTCATTATTTTTGTTTAAAATCCAAATTGGATCTTTATTTTCATGATAAGGCAAATAATCCTGTTCCATTTGTTGTTCTATGTAAACATATTGATAATGACCATTTAATTTTTCATCTTCTTTAAAAGACAACAAATGTCGATTTAATATTCGATTGGCTAAATCTTTTAATTCTTCGTCTTCACAAAATAAAGCTTGCTGAAAACTATAAAATAATCGATTTTCATCTAATAAATAAAAGGAATCACTTGTTAATGGTTCAAATAATAATTCCAGACTCTGAATTTTTATTTGATTTCGAATTTTTTGATATCTTTTGATAAATAATTCAATCAGAATTTCATATGATTTTGCATCTGGATGAAGATACACTTGCCAATACATATGATAACGGGCCATGATATAGTCTTCAATGGAATGCATCCCACTTTCTTTTACACAAAGATTTCCATCTTTGACGCGAAGCGTTCTTAAAATTCTTTCTAAATCAAATTTTCCATAGCTGGTTCCTGTTTCATAGGCATCTCGTAATAAATAATCCATTCGATCGGCATCTAATTGCGAAGAAATCATTTGACTGAGCATTTGATTGGGATGACTATGATTTAAAATTGATACAATCAGGTTTGGTAAATTTGTATGTTCTTTTTTTAATACTTGATGTACTTCTGTTTTTTCATCAAGAATTAATTCCATTGTGATGTCTTCATGACTTTTCTGAGTAATGGATTCAAACATATGAGAAAAAGGTCCATGACCCAAATCATGCAGCAAACCCGCACACATAACTTGTATTTTTTCAAATTCATTTAAACTATTGTTTATATTTTCTACTTCGTAACACATTCTTCGAACGATTTCATAGACTCCTAAACTATGCGAAAAACGAGAATGCTCGGCTGTATGATAAACTTGAAAATTACCACCTAATTGATGAATACGACGAAGCCTTTGAAATTCCCTGGAATTCAGGCAATCCCATATTACTTGATAAGAAATATGAATATATTCATGAATAGGGTCTCTTAATACTTTTGCTTCATTTGTTCGATTAAACATGGCCACTCCTTTTTTAGTTTTTCTACAATATGTGCATCCGCTTCAAAAAAAGGAAAATCAAAAATATGATCCGGTGTTGTATAAACAAATTGCTGATGCACATGAATAACAGGTTTTTGTCTGGAAGTACAAATAAAACAAGTTAAATCAATGTCTTGTCCATCTTGAAAGTCTTTTCCTTTTTTAAAGAATTTCACATTTTCAATATCAATACCGCATTCTTCTTTCCATTCCCGACAAATAGCTTCTTGTTCGCTTTCTCCTTTTTCGACTTTTCCTCCTGGAAACTCAAAAAATCCATTTTTTCTTTGTGCAATCAAGACTTTTTCATTTTGAATCAATATCGCACATACAACTTTCATTTATTTTTTCCTCTTTTATAATTTCAAACAAAAGCTGTGCATTTTGTTTAGAAACTTGTTTTTGAATATCTAATACACGAATTTCTAAAATACGTAAACCAAATTCAATTTCAATCACATTTCCAATTTCAATTTCTGTACTCGGTTTTGCGATTCTTCCATTGACTTTGATTCTCTGTTGAAGAGCTAATTCCTTAGCGGCTTCTCTTCTTTTTAAGATTCGTGCCGTTTTTAAGTATTTATCTAATCTCATAGGTCTTCCTCTAATAATTGAATGACTTTATATAAAAGTGTTTTTGGTTTTTTTGGAATATAAATCACAATTCTATGGTTTGTTAGTCTTAAATTGATTTTATTGCTGATGGCATTCATTTTTTCAAATAATTGAATACCATTGCATGCATTTGTCCATTGTTCGTTCATTTCAATCACAAAATATTTTTCTTCTTCTTTTAAAGAATGAACACCTTTTATATTCACAAATAAATCCAATTCTTTTTGTTCAAATAAATGCTGAACTTGAACTGGAATTTTTCCATATAAGTCATTAATTCTTTCTTTATATTGTTTTAATTCATCTTCAGTTGTAATGTTTTGAATTTCCTGATATAAAAACAATTTATCTCCATCGTTGTCCGTAAACGCAGATGGAATATATCCATCCAAAGAAACACTTGATTGCCTGATTGATTCTTTTTTGATTTCTTTTCCTTGTTTTTTTCTTATGGCTTGTGACAACATTTCTAAATATAAATCTAATCCAATTTGATTGATAAAACCAGCTTGTTGTGGTCCTAATAAATCACCGGCACCACGAATGGTTAAATCACGCATGGCTACTTTATAGCCACTTCCTAGTTGTGTAAATTCTTTGATAGCTTTTAATCGCTTATCTGCTTTTTCATTTAATTCTTTTTCAGGTTCTATCATCAAGTAACAATATGCGATTTTTTCTCTTCGACCAACACGTCCACGAATTTGATAGAGCTGACTCAATCCAAATCGATTGGCGTCTTCAATAATAATGGTATTGGCATTGGCAATATCAATTCCTGTTTCAATAATAGTTGTGCATACAAGAATTTGATATACATTTCTTGAAAAATCATACATAATATCTTCAATTTCTTCACGATTCATTTTTCCATGTATAACTGCAATTTTACTGTCTGGAAATTCTTTTTGTATTTTTTGTGCTGTTGAATAAATTGTTGAAACTCGATTATGTAAATAAAAAACCTGTCCTTCTCGTGCTAATTCTCTTTGAATTATTTCTTTGATTGCATTATCTTTTTTTTCAATCACATACGTTTGAATAGGATGACGCATAGCTGGTGGTGTATTTAATTGAGAAATTGTTCGAATACCAATCAAAGACATTTGCATGGTTCTTGGAATGGGTGTTGCACTTAGAGATAAAACATCAATGTTATTTTTCATTTCTTTGATTTTTTCTTTGTGTTCTACTCCAAATCTTTGTTCTTCATCAATAATTAAAAATCCCAGATCTTTATATTTAAAAGATTTATTTAATAATTTATGGGTTCCTACTACAATATCAATGGAACCATTTAATAAACGCTTACGAATATCTTTTAATTCGTTTTCACTGACAAAGCGATTCACTAAAGCTACATTGATTCCATGACAACTCATTCTTTTTTCAACAGTTTGATAGTGTTGTAAAGATAAAATAGTTGTTGGGCATAAAAAAGCAACTTGTTTTCCATTAGTAATTGCCTTAAATGCACATCGCATAGCCACTTCAGTTTTTCCAAATCCAACATCACCACACAATAAGTGATCCATTGGCTTAGGTTTTTCCATTTCGTGTTTGATTTCCTGTGTTGCCTGAATCTGATCTGGTGTAGATTCATATTCAAATGCTTCATCAAATTCTATTTGAAGTTCATCATCCTTTTCATATGCAAATCCTATATTTTCATTTCTTTGAGAATATAAATCAATAAGTCTTTGTGCTATTTCTTCAATTTTCTGATTGGCTTTTTCTTTTGTTTTTTGCCACTGATTGCTTCCTAATTTACTTAACTTAACACCGACTCCTTCATGAGAAATATATTTTCTTACTAAATTAAATTTAGATAAAGGAACAAACAATTCTCCGTTGTCTCGATAAATAATATGAAGATAATCAATATTTTTTCCATTTTGATTTCTTGTTACAATGCCCAGATATTGCCCAATTCCATATTGCTCATGAACAACATAATCGTTTTTTTCTAATTCCAATACATTTTCTAAAATTTGTCCTTCTTTAAATGTTTTCTGATATACATTTTTCTTTCGATATTCAATAAACAATTCTTTTTGTGTATAAACAAATTGATCATGGTATTGAAATCCTTCATAAAAAACAGGCTCTATATATTTAATATTTTCATCTGGACAAACTTGTTTTATTTTTTCTTTTTCATCTTTTGTTAAAGCAAAATACGATTGTTGCACATCAATGGTTTCCATGATTTTTTCAATGGATTGATTGGCTTTTTCAATGGGATATATATCCGATTGAATGGGATGATGAAAATCCAAAAATTCATGAAATGCCATGTATTCGTTTTTGTATAAATCATGAAATAAAATATATTTGGGTAAATATTTTCGATCTTGTACCATTTCCTGAATAAAAGAAATATTTTCATTGTTTAATTGTTTATAATAGCGTTCTATTTCTTCTTCACTACTAAAAATTGTAATGGCATTTTCAACATAATCATTTAATTGGCTTTTTGTTGTATAGGCATAATAAATATATAAATGTGGTTCATTGCTGTAATTTTCAAGAAGCATCATATCTTTTTCAATGGAATCCACTAATAATTGTTTTTCTTCTTCAAATAATTTTGTTTTTTGTTTTTCTAGAGATTCAAAGACATTTTCTTTGATTTCCTTAATTTGATTGTCACTGAATAATAAATCTGTAGCTGGGCTTATTTCAATAGAAGAAATGGATTGAATTGTTCTTTGCGTATTTACATCAAAGAATCGTATAGATTCAATTTCTGTATCAAAGAATTCAATTCGGATGGGATTTTCATATTCCAATGAAAAAATATCAACAATTCCTCCACGAGAAGCAAATGTACATGGACGATCGACATAATTTAATTTTGTATATCCCATACGATTTAATTGTTCTTTCAATGTTTTCATTTCATATTCCATATCCACTTTCAGTGTTATACAATTTTGTTTGAAATACGATACATCGGGTAAAAAACGAACATATGAAGCCAAATTACAGATAATGATTTTTGGTTCTTTATTTTGAATAAATTGTGTTAAAGAATATATTAAATGGTTTTTATCGTCTGGACTCGAAGCAATAGACTGTACACGTAAGCTTTCTTCCATGACAAAAAGCAGCACATTTGAATCGAGTAAAGACATTCGATCGTATAGTTGCTGCGCTTGATAGCGATTCCTTTTTACAATAATTCTTGTTTGATGATCTTGTTTAAAGGCATTGACAAGTAAAAGAGCTTCTTCCATTGGATAGAGATTTCCAATATTGTTTCCTTTTTCCTGTATTTGTTTTACTACAATATTATCATCAAACCATTTGATAATTTTTTCTTTCATATTATTTCTTATTATAGCGATTCATTGTCATTTCAAATGAATGATCAATAGCAAAATAGGCGGCTTGACAAGCTTGTTCAATAGCTTGTTGTAAATCTTCTTTTTCTTCTTCTTTAAATTTTGATAAAACCCATTGAATTATTGGAATTCTTTCATCTTTTCCAATTCCAACACGAATACGATCAAAATTCTGATTGAATGTACATTCCATAATGCTTTTAATTCCTTTATGTCCCCCTGCACTTCCTTGCTGACGTAAACGAATTTTACCTACTGGTAAATCTTTATCGTCATATATGACTAATACATTTTCCATGGATTCTTTATAAAAATCAAGACATTGACGCAAAGAAAATCCGCTGTTATTCATAAAAGTCGTTGGCTTTAATAAAATAACGTCTTCTCCTTTTACTTTTCCTTTGGCAAAATAAGCTGAAAATTTTTCTTGTTTAAATTCCAATTGACATTTTTTAGCCAATTCATCAATGACCATAAATCCTGCGTTGTGCCTTGTATTCTCATAGTCTCTTCCTGGATTTCCTAATCCAATAATTATTTTCATAACTGCCTCCCAAAAAAATAACGGGTTATCGCCCGTTATTCTTCATTCTTTTGTGGTGTATATAAGATTTTTAAACGACGACCTTCTCCTTCACCTTCGGATTGTGTTGAAATATTTTTCATTGAAGATAAAGCATTATGAATAGCTTTTCTTTCATCCGCTGGCATAGGATCTAAAACAGCATTCACTTTTGTGCGACGTACATCTTTTGCGACGCGAATAGCCATTTTACAAATTTTTTCATATCGATCTTGTTTATATCCATTTACATCAATTAATAAACCAATTCTTTTTTTGAATTCCGCACTTGCAGCTGCTTTAACTAAGCGATTAAAAGCTTGTAATGTTTTTCCACCTTTTCCAATTAAAATCGCATTATTAGCTGTATTGACAACAACTTTATAAAATCCATTGTCATTTTCAATTTGAACTTCTCCATCTAATTTTGCGTTTCTAAAAAAGGTTTCAATATATGTTTTAATAAAATTTTCTACATCTTTTTCACAATAAGCTTCAATTTCAACGCTACGACCAATTCCTAAAAATCCTTGTTTTTCTTCAAGAATATTATATATTAATAAATCAGAAGAAACGCCTTTACTTTTTGCTGCGTTGTTAACAGCTTCTTCTAATGTCTTTCCACTATATCTTTGAAAACTCATTTTATGACCTCTATTTTTTCTTCATAATGACATGTAAAACAAATGTTTGACAAATACGATACAAAGAAGAAACCATCCAGTAGAAGGACATCGCAATTGGCCAGGAAATATACAATACAGCAATCATAACAATTGACATATACATTGTCATTTGTGTTGGATCACTTGCCTTTTGTTCTGGTTCTGCATATTTCTTTACTTTGACATGGTTTTGTTTATCTTCATATTTTTTCAACCATTGAGGAAGTTTCATAGAAACAAATTGACATACAATCATCAACACATAAATGATAATATATCCAAATTGCATTTTTGTAATTCCTTGCATAACAGTTCCAGATAAATCCATTCCCAAGAATGTTCCATTTACAACTGTAATCGCACGCATCGTTGCATAATACATTCCAATCATAACTGGGAATTGCAGGAATGTAATTAACATTGTTCCGAATGGATGAATATCATATTTCGTATATAAATCCTGTGTTTCCTGATACATCTTCATTTTAGATGCTTCATCTGTCTTATCTGCATATTTATTTTGAATACGAGCAATTTCCGGCTGAATTTCCTGCATTCTTTGTGAAGACATTTGCGACTTATGTGTGAAAGCAAACAACAGCAATTGAATTAATACAGTTGTAACGATGATTCCTATTCCGGCATCTGTATAAGTAGCAACTAAATTTAATAATTGAGCAATTGGCCATACAATAATTCCTTCAAACCATCCATTTTTCCAGGCATCTGTGAATTCTGTTTTTTCAATTGTGATTAAATCATCATCTTTTAAATTTTTATATTCTTTTTCAGAACCTTCAATACTGACTTTTGATCTTTCAACTTGTGTTTCTTCAATCGCAATAATTTGATCAACTTTTGTTTTACCATCTTTTCCACGAGGATTTGAACAAGCTGTACAAGTTAACAAGACAAAGAAACAGACCATTAAAATTTTTGCTTTACTTTGTAAAAATTTTTTCATTTTTTACCTCTTTTTTCTTTACTCTTTCGTTTCATTTTTTCTCTGTCTACTTTCAATTCTTCTTTATTTTCACCAAAACTTTTTTTCAAATATACCGGACGAACAATTAAGACCACATCGAATTCCTCTTGAAAATCAAAAATTTCATCGACCATGCTTCGAACTTGTCTTTTAATTTTATTACGACAAACTGCATTTCCTAATTTTTTACTGACACTGATTCCAATTCGATTGTGTTCTTCTTCTTTTGGTTGAAAATAACAAATAAAAGAAGACGATTTGATAAAATTTTGTTTGTGAATAATAGAAGAAAATTCATAATTTTTACAAATTCGATACGCTTTTTTCATGAAAATCCTCCTATCACTACAAAAAAATCACCGTTTGGTGATTTCTATGCGGATAATACCTTTCTTCCTTTAGCTCTTCTTCTAGAAAGCACTTTACGTCCACCAACAGTTGCCATACGAGCACGGAAACCATGAGTTCTCTGGTGTTTTCTCTTACTTGGCTGATATGTTCTTTTCATTTTATTACACCCCTCAGTCTTTTTTTCTCTAAATTTTCAAATAAGATTGCTTGTACATTATAACAATACGAACTTTTTAATGTCAATACAAAATATTTAACTTCTTATTCTTTTTTTCATTTTTTCGTAAGCTATTAAACTTGGCTTAAACAATAAGCGATTCACTGGTAAATCAAATTCTCCAATAAATTCATTAATAACTGGATCAAAATTATCTTTAAATTTTGTTAATCCATCATCCAGTGTTCCTTCAACACCTCCCATATTACTGTAAATACAACCTCTTTCAAATGCCCATTTAAAATTTTCTACGTATTCTTTATATTGTGGCATAAACTTTTTAAATCTTTCATCCATTCCAGCATATAACATTTCACATGTATTTCCATATTGAATGCTTAATATACCCGCAATGGAAATTGGCTGATCTTTACGACCAAATTCATCCAGCATTTCATCAAATTCTTTGATATCTTTTTCAATTGAATTCATTTGATCTTGCAGACGACGCAATTTCTTTTTTGCATTTTCTGGTGTATTTTTTATTTCTTTTTCCAATTCAATTTTCTTTTCATGTGCTTGATTTGATAATTGATATAAATTACATTGTGCTAAGAAAATAACACCACCTTCTGGATATTCATTCATTAATAAAGTGAAATAATCTTTATTTCTTAAAGATACTTGTTTTCTTTGCTCTGTTAAACAAACCAGACGAGAAAATTCATCAATTAATTCTTTTTGTCCAGAAATGATGTTCACATTTCGACGATTGGCATCTTTAATCAATCGTTTGGTATGTTTTGGGAGTATTTCTTCTATATTTTCATTTGCATATACATTTGATTGAAAACGAGGTTGAATGGTTTCTTCAATTTTCATAGTAAAACCATGATGCTTAGCTCCCAGTCTTTTAAATATATTTAAATAAAGTTGAGTATCCGGATAATAATTTGTATTACTGTCTTTTGATTTATAATCATTAATATGAATAGCTGGATCAAATTTAATAAAAAGACAATTTTTTTTCTTTGCGATTTTTTTTAGTTCTTTAAAATAAAAACGCAATAAGTCTTCGTTTTTATAATCCATAACAGGTCCTCTAGGAAGATAAAACATACTAAAATTCATCGGTAATTTTTTAATTAAAACCAATCCAGTTCCTACTAATGTTTCATTTTCATATACTCCCGTATATAAGTGATCCCAGTTTTGTTTGATATTAGCCCATTGATAACTTTGTAATAAATTACAATATTCATGATTTTGAACAAAGTAATTGAATTCTTCTTTTTGAATATCTAATGCAAATCTATAAGTCATTGTTTTTCCCCTTTCAGGCTTGATTCATTGTACAACTTCTATAATAAAAAACAAGAATAATTTACTTTTACACCTTAATTTTAGCTTTTTCCACTGTAAAAATAAAAAATATTTTTCCACATTTTAATAAATTGTGGAAAACACTAATTTTTCTTTATTTTTAAAGGAAAATCAGCTGTAAAAGTAAGTGGATAAGTCCTATTTTTCCACAGCAGTTTTCCACAATTCTAAGACTTATCCACATTGTTGATATCTTTTTCCTCATTTTTAATTGTGGAAAAGTGGAAAAGTCAGTGGAAAACTTTTTTTATTCCACTTATTTCATGGTTTCGTGTATAATAATTAACACAGAAAAGAAGGGTTTAAAATGACATCTTTACAAGATTTATGGAAACAAGTTTTAAATGCGATTGAAGTTTCTCATTTTTTTTCCGAAGAAACTTATAATTCCTGGATTAAAAAAACAAATTTATTTAATATTGAAAATCATGTAGCTTATGTGAGTTATCGTTCTGTTATTACATTTAAAATTTTAAATCAAGATGAAAATAAACAATTACTGGAGTCTACATTAAGTGAATTATATGGAGAATCTGTATCCATTCAGTTTTTTGAACAAAATGATGCTGAAAAATTAATGCCTATTTCTAATCCTGTTCAACAAAAAAAGATTGAACTTGTACAAAATTCTTTAAATCCTGATTACACTTTTGAAAATTTTGTTCAAGGTTACTGTAATCAGGAAGCTTATGCTGCGTGTTTGTCTTGTTGTACACAGACACGACATACATTTAATCCAATTATGATTTATGGTAATTCTGGCTTAGGAAAAACGCATTTGCTCCATGCCATTGGAAATTTTTTGAAAAAAGAAAGACCGGAAATCAAAGTGTTTTATGCGTATTCAGGTCAATTAGTCACAATTTTATTGGATGCCATGAAGACAAAAAGTATTTATGGGAATATGGTTGAACAAGTAAAAGAAGAGTTATCGAATTTTGATTATTTTTTAATTGATGATGTTCAAAATTTAAAGCAGTCTTCTTCACAAGAAGTTTTCTTTACAGTATATAATCAATTGATTTCAAGAAATGCTCAAATAGTAATGACCAGTGATATGCATCCAAATGAATTAAGTGGACTTCAAAATCGTCTGATTTCTCGTTTTTCTTCTGGTTTGATCACAAATATTTCCAAACCGGAATTTGATACAAGTAAAGCTATTCTTCGCAAAAAATTAGAAGGAAATGAAGATTCTATATTAATTAAAGATGAAGTATTGGATTATCTTGCCAGTAAATTTTCAGATGATGTTCGTAATTTGGAAGGAAGCTTAAATAAGTTGATTTTTAATGCGACAATTGAAAATCCAGATGTGATTGACTTAGATTTTGCACAGCGTATATTAATGAAGGAACCTGTTATTCAAAATAGAGATGAATTAACAATGAAACAAATAAAAAAAGCTGTTACAAGTTTCTATGGTTTTACTTATAAAGATTTAGAAGGAAAATCGCGGCAAAAAAATATTATGAATGCTCGTCATGTTTTTGTATATTTGTGTCGTGAACTTTTACATAAGCCTTATGTGGCTATTGGTCAGGAACTGGGAAATCGTGATCATACAACGATTTTGAATTCTTATGAAAGGGCTTGTCAAAAAATGGAGGAAGAAGAGGCATTTAGTATTGCGATTGGTCGTATTAAATCTACATTAAATGTTTAGTTTTCAACATTTTTCCACATGTTTTCCACATTCAAAAAATATGGATTTTTGTTTAAGATTAAGGAAAATTTGAATTTTTTTCCACATTTTCCACATCCTTATTGTTGTTACTTTATAAAAATAGGAGGTTATTATGAAATTTAAAATTAATCGTAAATTCTTTTTAGAAAAACTTAATATTGTTTCAAGAGCCATTAGTGTTTTTTCTCCCTTACCTGCTTTATCTGGAATTTGTATTCAAGTATCGAATGATTTAATTACTTTAACAGGAAGTGATTCAAATATTTCTATTCGTTCTAGTTTTTTGGCTTCTAAAGAAAATCAGCTTGTTATTGAATCAACGGGTTCTATTATTATTGAATCAAAATATATTTTAGAAATTATTCGTAAAATGGATAGTGAATTAGTAACTGTTGATTTAATTGATTTTTCAAAGGTCTGTATTTCCAATTTAAATGGTCAATTTAATTTAAATGGAATTCAATTTAATGAATATCCAAATATTGATTTTTCTGTTCCAAATACAAAAATTCAATTAAAAAGTGAAGACTTAAAACTAATTTATTCGCAAACGGCTTTTGCGTGCAGTGATAAGGATACGCGTCCTGTTTTAAATGGTGTTAATTTTAAAGCTAATGGAAATACTCTTTGTTGTTCGGGAACAGATTCCTATCGTCTAGCTCGTAAACAAATTGAATTGAATGATTCATATGATTTCAATATCACAATTCCGAATAAATCTTTATCCGAAGTTGTAAAATCTTTAAGTGATGCGAATGATTTTGTGGATTTATTTATTGATTCAAAAAAAGTTCAATTTGTTTTTGACCATACAATTATTCAGTCTCGATTAATTGATGGTACTTTTCCGGATATTGATCGAATTATTCCAACAACTGAAATTTCTCATATGCTGGTTTCTAGTCATGAATTAGCTGGTGTTATTGATCGTACGAACTTTATTCGAAATGAAAAGATTCATTTGATTAAATTAGAATGTACTGAAAGTGAAACACATATTAAAACGAGTTCAAGTGAAATTGGAAATTCAGATGAGATTCTAAGTTCTTGTCAATATAGTGGTGAAAATATTCGTTTGTCTTGTAATGGAACATATATGTTAGAAGCAATTCGTGCTTTGAATTGTAATCGCGTTAAATTAGAATTTGCCGGTTTGATGAAACCAATAAAAATTAGTAACCCAGATGATTGTTCTGTATTGATGATTGTTGTACCAGTTCGTAGTTATGATTAAGGGGCTTAGGGCTCCTTTTATTATGGTAAATTGGCAGTTTTTATGGTATTATTTATGGGTGGAAAGAGGGTTGTTTTATGCGTTTTAAACTAGAAAATGAATATATCACCTTAGCCCAGTTGCTCAAAGCTTGTAACATTATATCAAGTGGAGGCGAAGCAAAGGCCTATTTAAGTTCTCATATCATTTATGTAAATGGTATAGAAGATAATCGTAGAGGTCGTAAGATTCGTGTTCATGATGTTGTTACAGTTGATGAGAATTTAAGGATTGAAGTGGAATGAATATAAAGTCTTTGAGGTTAATTCATTTTCGTAATTTTGAAAATGTTGAATTTAACTTTAAGGAAAATTATATTCATTGTTTTTATGGAAAAAACGCACAAGGAAAAACCAATCTGGTCGAGTCCATATATTTTTTGAGTCATCTTCATTCTTTTCGAACGAATGATTTTACAAATATGATTCAGGATTCGTTTGATCAAATGTTAGTTGAAGCAAAAGTTGAGTCCCATCACAGAGTGTCTAATGTCAAAGTCGTTGTTTCCAATCAGAAAAAACATCTCTTCCATAATGACAATTCTATAAAAAAGTATTCTGATTTTGTAGGCATTGTGAATGCAATTTCTTTTTGTCCCGATGATATTTTATTATTTAATGCGCCTAGAAAAGTACGGCGTAATTTTATTGATATGGAATTAATTAAGTTATCAAAAAAATATACGTTTACTTTGTCGCATTATAATCGTACTTTAAAAAATCGGAATGCAGCTTTAAAGCAGGAAAATGTGAACAGGGAATTAATTCAGGTTTATACTTCACAAATGATTGAAGATGAAGTTGTTATCATTCAACAAAGAACTACGTTTTTAAAAAACTTAATGGAGTATGCAAATGAATTGTATCCTTTTTTTTCAAGAGAAAAAGAAAAATTAGATGCAAGGTATGTGTCTTTTATTGATTGTTCTAAGGATTTAAAAAATCAAATTGTTAATTTATATGAAAATAGTTTTGATAAAGATTGTTTATATAAACAGACGAATTATGGAAT
This sequence comes from Floccifex sp., assembly GCF_051873555.1. GTDB lineage: Bacteria > Bacillota_I > Bacilli_A > Erysipelotrichales > Erysipelotrichaceae > Floccifex. The sequence continues at coordinate 17,768 of NZ_JBJEEY010000106.1, forward strand.
TCATCGGGATGATATTCAATTTTTATTAAATGGAAAATGTGTCAGTGAAATGGCGAGTCAAGGTCAAAAGCGTAGTTTTTTATTGGCTTTGAAATTGGGGTTAGCCAAAATGATTTATGAAAAAACAAAGCAGTATCCTATTTTATTATTGGATGATGTTTTTAGTGAATTAGATCAGAGTCGTAAAAAAGAACTTCTTTCGATTCTTCCTGTGAATATGCAGATATTTATTACGACGGCAGAAAAAATTAATGTGTCGTGGTTTGGAAATCGAAATGTCAAGTTTTATGAAGTTACAAATGGATTTGTGAAGGAGGTTTCGCAATGATTGAAAATAAAATGATGGAATTTGAGGAATTAGAAAACGAAGCCACGCATGTGGATCATTCATATACAGCTGATGATATTCAGGTATTAGAAGGATTGGAAGCAGTTCGTCTTCGTCCTGGAATGTATATTGGTTCCACGAGTTCTCGTGGACTACATCATTTGGTTTGGGAAATTGTAGACAATGGAATTGATGAAGCATTAGCAGGTTATGCCAATGAAATTAATTTAATTATTGAAAAAGATGATGTAATCTGTGTTATTGACAATGGACGTGGTATGCCTGTTGGTGTGCATGAAAAAACAGGTATCAGTGCAGTTGAAACAATTATGACAGTTTTGCATGCCGGTGGTAAATTTGGTGGTGGTGCATATAAGGTTTCTGGGGGACTACATGGTGTTGGTGCCAGTGTTGTAAATGCATTAAGTGAATGGCTGGAAGTAACGGTTTATCAGAATCAGAAAATTTATAATGTTCGTTTTGAAAATGGAGGAAATATAGTTTCGCCTTTAATAGTAATTGGAACTACAGATAAAACGGGTACTATGGTTCGTTTTAAAGCAGATCCAGAAATTTTTAAAGAAACAACAGTTTATGATTTTGATGTTTTAAATGCGCGTCTTCGTCAATTGGCTTTTTTGAATAAAGATATTCGTTTAACGATTGAAGATCGTCGTATCGATCCTGTAAAAAAAGCAGAATATAAATATGAAGGCGGAATCATTGAATATGTAAATTATTTGAATCATGGAAAAAAATTAATTAGTGATCGTGTAATTTATGTGGGTGGCAAACAAAATGATATTTTTGCGGAAGTGGCTTTACAATACAATGATGGATATCAGTCAAATATTTATTCGTTCTGTAATAATATTCATACGCATGAAGGTGGTTTTCATGAAGATGGATTCCGTATGGCGTTAACTCGTGTCATCAATGGATATGGAAAAGATAATAATTTATTGAAAAAAGATGAAACTTTGTCACAAGATGATGTGAAAGAGGGTTTAGTTGCGATTATTTCTGTTAAGCATCCGGATCCTCAATATGAAGGTCAAACTAAAACAAAATTAGGAAATAGTGAAGTTCGTAAGATTGTTTCTAATATTGCAGGAGAACAAATAAAAAAGTTTTTCTTAGAAAATCCAGTTGATGCCAGGGCAATTGTTGAAAAATGTATAGTAGCTTCTAAAGCTCGTATTGCTGCTAAAAAAGCTCGTGAAATGACGCGTCGTAAATCGGCTTTGGATGGTATCAATGCGTTACCTGGAAAATTAGTGGATTGTTCGAGTAAAGATGCTTCAGAATGTGAAATTTTCATTGTCGAAGGGGATTCTGCCGGTGGGTCAGCAAAACAAGGTCGAAATGCGAAGACACAGGCGATTTTACCTTTGCGTGGAAAAATTTTAAATGTAGAAAAGGCACGTACACATCGTATCTTTGAAAATGCTGAGATTCGCAGTATGATTACGGCTTTTGGTTGTGGTATCCAGGAGGATGTGGATTTGGATAAACTACGTTATCATAAAATTGTTATTATGACAGATGCCGATGTTGATGGTAGTCATATTTGTACGTTAATGTTAACGTTCTTATATCGTTTTATGAAACCGGTTATTGAAAATGGCTATGTATATATTGCTCAGCCTCCTCTTTATAAAGTCCAAAAAGGAAAGAAAATTGCGTATGCATATAAGGAACAGGAAATGGATCAGCTGCGTGAGGAATTTAAAGATGGATATAAGGTTCAGCGTTATAAAGGTTTAGGAGAAATGGATGCAGAGCAGTTATGGGAAACAACAATGGATCCAAATAATCGTATCTTAAAGCGTGTCAATATTGATGATGCGATGGAAGCTGATAGTGTATTTAGTATGTTGATGGGTGAAGATGTGGAACCTCGTCGTGATTTTATTCAAACCAATGCAGTTTATGCAAAATTGGATTATTAATAGGAGGGCACAATGGATCAGGAAAAGAAATATGATTATATTGAGGATGTAGAGATTTCAAAAGAGATGCGTGAATCCTTTTTGGATTATTCTATGTCTGTTATTGTACAGCGTGCCTTACCCGATGTAAGAGATGGAATGAAACCAGTGCATCGTCGTATTTTACATGCGATGAATTCTTTAAATATCACTTCGTCGGTTGCTCATAAGAAAAGTGCTCGTATTGTTGGGGATGTTATTGGTAAATATCATCCTCATGGAGATACAGCTGTATATGATGCCATGGTTCGTATGGCACAGGATTTTAATTATCGTTATCCATTAGTAGATGGACATGGAAATTTTGGGTCTTTAGATGGTGATGGAGCAGCTGCAATGCGTTATACAGAAGCTCGTATGTCAAAAATTTCTATGGAAATGATGCGTGATATTAATAAGGATACAGTGGATTTTATTGAAAACTACGATGGCGAAGAAACAGAGCCAACTGTTCTTCCAAGTCGTATTCCTAATTTATTAATTAATGGTTCCATGGGAATTGCGGTTGGTATGGCAACCAATATTCCGCCTCATAATTTAACAGAAACTATTCAGGCTATTTTTGCGGTTATGGATAATCCAGATATTACTGTACTGGAATTGATGGAATATATTAAGGGTCCAGACTTTCCTACGGGTGGAATTATTTTAGGTCGCAAAGGGATTCGTCAGGCATATGAAACGGGTCGTGGTTCTATTTTAATTCGTTCGAAATATAAATTGGAAGTGGAGCCAAATGGTAAGAAACGTATTATTTTTTATGAAATTCCTTATCAAGTCAATAAAGCGAGTTTAATTACAAAAATGGCTTCTTTAATTCGTGATAAAGAAATTCAAGGTGTTACGTATTTAAATGATGAAAGTAATCGTGAAGGTATTCGTATTGTCATGGAATTGAAAAAAGATGTACAGGAAGATGTTATCTTAAATCAGTTATTTCGTATGACGCCTTTGCAATCATCTTATGGAATTAATATTCTGGCATTGGAAAATGGAGCACCTAAACAATTGTCTTTGAAACAAGTGATTACGGATTATATTGATTTTCAAGTGGAAGTCATTGAACGAAAGACTCGTTTTGAATTAAAGAAAGCATTGGATAGAGCTCATATTTTAGAAGGATTCAGAATTGCGATTGATCATATTGATGAAGTTATTCATTTAATTCGTCATTCTCGAAGCGATGAAGCTGGTTTGATTATTGAATTAGGCGAAGCTTTTGGTTTAAGTGAAGCACAGGCAAAGGCTATTCTTGCGATGCAGATTCGTCGTTTATCTGGTTTAGAAAGAGATAAAATTGAAAATGAATATAATGATTTATTAATCAAGATTGCGGATTATCGAGATATTTTAGAACATCATTCTCGTATTTTAGAAATTATTCGTAAGGATTTAACTGAAATTGATCAAAAATACGGTGACGATCGTCGTACAGAAATTTCAGATAGTTTTGTAGATATGGATGATGAAGATTTAATTCCAGTAGAAGATGTTGTGATTATGTTGACGGAATCTGGTTATATTAAATCTCAATTAGTGGATACATATAAAACACAAAATCGTGGTGGTCGTGGAATTAAGTCGTTGACTTTAAATGAAGAAGATTCAATTGATACGATGATCACTATGAATAATCATGATCCATTGATGTTGTTTACAAATAAAGGTCGTGTATATCGTATTAAGGGTTATAAAGTTCCAAATGGTTCAAGAACAGCTAAGGGGCTTCCAATTGTGAATTTAATTGATCTTCAAAAAGATGAAAAAATTCAGACGATGTTACCGGTTCGACAAGATGTTGAATTTAAATCTATTTTATTTGTGACAAAAAATGGATTGGTAAAACGTACTCCATTAGAAGAATTTATGCGTATTAATCGAAGTGGTAAAATAGCTATTACTTTACGTGAAGATGATTCTTTGGCATTTGTGAAAATGACAACAGGTGAAGATGACGTAATTATTGCAGGATCTAATGGAAAAGCGGTTCGATTCAAAGAAACAGATGTTCGTATGATGGGTCGAAATGCAGCTGGAGTTGCTGGATTTAATTGTGATGGTTCACAAGTAGTAGGTGTTGCTTTAAGCAGTGAAGGTGATACTTTGTTGTCTATTTCCGAAAATGGATATGGAAAACGTAGTAAGATTGAAGATTATCGTTTAACGTCTCGTGGTAAAAAAGGTGTACGAACAATTAATATTACAGAAAAAACTGGTAATTTAGTTTGTGTAAAATCGGTTCATGGAGATGAAGATGCAATGATTGTTTCAAGTACTGGTATTATGATTCGTATTGATTTATCTAAGATTGGTATTTATGGTCGTAATACACAAGGAGTTCGTTTAATTAATTTAACGGAAGATGCAAAGGTTACTAAAGTTACTTTGATTTATCATCAAGATGAAGAAAAAGATGAAGAGTAGTTTTTTACTACTCTTTTATTTGAATTTTTATGTTTTTAATGATATAAATGATGAGTAAAACGTTGAAAAGGAAAAGTATTTGATTTCTTTTTTGTAGAGAAAATGTGTCTGGTGAAAACATTTATAAAGAAACAAAGAAAAGCACCTTTGAGTAATTTAATGAATAAAGTAGTTAAATTCGGTACATACCGTTATCATGTCAAGTGACTTTATTTTATAAAGTAAAAAGGGTGGCAACGCGAGATATCGTCCCTTTATGGGTGGTATCTCTTTTTTTTATTTTAGGAGGAAATTATGTTAGATATTAAATTTGTCAGAGAAAATCCCGAAGTTGTAAAAGAAAACATTCGAAAAAAATTTCAAGATCAAAAGCTTCCTTTAGTTGATGAAGTATTAGAAGAAGATAAAGAACTACGTGCTTGTCAACAAAGAGGAGATGATTTAAGAGCTGATCGTAAAAAAATTTCTAAAGAAATTGGTTTATTGATGAAGCAAGGAAAGAAAGAAGAAGCAGCTCAAGTAAAACAAAAAGTTGCAGATATCGCAAAAGAAATAGAAGAATTAGAAAGAAAAGAAAATGAGTTACGTGATTCTGTAAGAGATAAAATGCTTCAAATTCCAAATATTATTGATCCAAGTGTTCCAATTGGAAAAGATGATTCTGAAAATGTAGAAGTACAACGTTTTGGAGAACCATTTGTTCCAAATTATGAAATTCCTTATCATGCTGATATTATCAAAGCAGTCAATGGAATGGATAAAGAAGCTGCAGGTCGTACTAGTGGTGAAGGATTCTATTATTTATTAGGAGATATTGCTCGCTTACATGAAGCCATGATTGCATGTGCACGTGATTTTATGATTGATCATGGTTTTACATATGCGATTCCTCCTTTTATGATTCACTCAGATGTTGTAACAGGTGTAATGTCCTTTCCAGAGATGCAAGCTATGATGTATAAAATTGAAGGAGAAGATTTATATTTAATTGGTACTTCTGAACACTCAATGATTGGTAAATTTAAAGGACAAATATTAAAAAAAGAAGAACTACCTGTCAGCATGACTTCTTATTCTCCTTGTTTTAGAAAAGAAGGAGGAAGCCATGGATTGGAAGAAAGAGGATTGTATCGTGTTCATCAATTTGAGAAACAAGAAATGATAGTCATTTGTGAACCAGAACAATCTATGGATTGGTATGAAAAAATGTGGAAATTAACGGTGGATTTATTTAGAAGTTGGGATATTCCTGTTCGTCAATTAGAATGTTGTTCAGGAGATTTAGCAGACTTAAAAGTTAAATCCTGTGATATTGAAGCATGGTCACCTAGACAACAGAAATATTTTGAAGTTGGTTCTTGTTCAAATTTATCAGATGCACAAGCAAGACGTTTAGGAATTCGTACAAAAGGAGAAAAAGGCACTTATTTTTTACATACTTTAAATAATACAGTCGTTGCTTCTCCTAGAGGATTAATTGCTTTGATTGAAAATAACTATCAAGAAGATGGTTCTATTTTAATTCCAAAAGTTTTACAACCTTATATGGGTGGAAAGAAAAAAATTGGTTAATATTATATTGGAATATTTCTCAACGAGATATTCCTTTTTATATTTTAGTATGACAACAATATATTTATATTTTTAATATTTTTGAAAATATCGAATAATAATGAATAAATACTATACTTTCTTATTGTGAACTCGTAATAAAGGCCAATTAAAAATTAACTATTAAACAAAGAGAAGCCATTTATCATTGATAAGTGGCTCAATTTTAGATTGACAAATACACTCTTTGAATATTTTTAATTAATTTGATAATTATCTTATATTTTATGATTTTAAAACAGTAATTGATTTTGTTCTTAAGAACTAGATTAGCATCAATTGAATAAAATGAAGACAATTATTTGATATATATTTGATATAAACAAATTCATAGTCGTAAAAAAAACGGGATATTCCAATTTAAATTTTCTAAAAAAATGGATGGTTGATTTAAATTGTTGAAACTGTTATAATACTAACGCTACTACAATGATATCTTATGAATCAGGTCAGGTCGGGAACGAAGCAGCCTTAAGTATGCTCTGTCATGTGTGGTAGCTTTTTATATGGAGAATTTATGGAAGAAGTAAAATGGATGAAAGAGGCTCTTAAACAAGCTTATAAAGCATTTCAGGAAGATGAAGTACCTATTGGATGTATAATTGTTAAAGATGGAAAAATCATTGCCAGAGCGCATAATAAAAGAGAAAAAACACAACAAAGCATTGCTCATGCAGAAATTCTTGCGATTCAAAAAGCATGTAAAAAATTAAATACATGGCGTTTGGAAGAATGTGATTTATATGTTACTTTGGAACCTTGTCCAATGTGTGCTGGAGCCATTATTCAATCTCGTATTCGTAATGTTTATTTTGGTGCTTATGATCACAAAGGAGGAAGTGTAATAACTTGTACTAAATTATTTGATGTCAAAGAATACAATCATCATCCGTCTTATTTTTCTGGTATATGTGAACAAGAATGTTCAAGTTTATTAAAACAATTTTTTAAATTAAAGAGAAAGAAGCATGATTAATTTTATGCTTTTTTTCATGTATAATAGAAGCGTTAGGAAGTGAAATTATGGCATATCAAGCTCTTTATCGAAAATATAGACCAAAAAAATTTGAAGATGTTGTGGGACAAGAACATATTATACAGACACTAAAGAATGCTGTATATCAAAATAAAATTGCTCATGCTTATTTGTTTTGTGGTCCAAGAGGTACAGGTAAAACAACCATTGCGAAGATATTCGCAAAAATGTTAAATTGTGAGAATGAAAATAAACCATGTGGTGAATGTGAAAATTGCAAAATGTCTTCTTTATCCAATCATCCTGATATTATCGAAATAGATGCTGCATCAAACAATGGAGTGGAAGAAGTACGCAATTTAATTGATAAAGTAAAATATGCACCTTTAATAGGAAAATATAAAGTATATATCATAGATGAAGTTCATATGATGTCTTCTAGTGCTTTTAATGCTTTATTAAAAACAATTGAAGAACCTCCTGAACATGTCATATTTATATTCGCAACAACTGAACCAAATAAAGTGATTCCAACTATCATTTCTCGTTGTCAAAGATATGATTTTTCAAAAGTATCAGAAAAAGACATTTCAAAAAGATTAAACATAGTTTGCAAACAAGAAAATATTGAAATAGATGAAGATGCGATTTCATTAATTGCAAGACTGGCAGATGGTGGAATGAGAGATTCTTTATCCATTCTTGATCAATGCATTGCTTATTGTATTACGAATATTAAAGCAGATGATGTTAGAAAAATTTATGGAGTATTAAATGTATCTGATATTGGTAAAATTTATTCTTATTTAGCAAATAAAGATATAGATTTATTGTTAAATACTTTAAATCAATACGCAAATATGGGAATTGATTTACAAATGTTTATGAAAGATTTTATAAATTTGGTTAAAGAAAGTATAATCATGGATTATTCATCAAACACAACATTAGTTAGTCATTCACATAAACAAGTTATTCAATCTTGTTTTTCAAATACATCTGTTCCTTATAAATTAAATGTATTAAATCATTTAATGGACACGTATTCTAAGTTTGTATTTGCTTCAAATGTATTAGATTATATTGAATCCTGTTTTTTGCAGATATTATCTGAATCATATGATTTAAAAACAAACAAAATTGATATTGAAAAATCATATGAATCAATCAATACTAAATCTGAAAGAAATAATGAATTCATAAAACAAGATGAAATAAAAGAAGTATTCAACACAAAAGAAAAATCTGATGTTCCACAAAAAATAAATGTTTCACGTGAAACATCAGATACAGAAAATAAAGAAAGAAATATTTTATTAAATGATGAATATATTATCCAGCTACTGACAGGATCTAATAAGAAAATTAAAATGGAAGATTTATCTAAATTAGAAAAAATGAATGGATATTTATCAAATCTAGAATATGGAAAATATGCGAATAGCCTGATGAATATGAAATTACTATCGAGTTCAGAAACATATTGGGTTGTTGTTTTAAATTCGAATATACAAGTTAAAAATGTAAATAATATCCAAAATGAAGAAGGATATGAAAATTTTATGAATGAATTATTAGGTAAACCTAAAAAAGTATTTGCGATTACCCAAGAACAATCTGAAAAATCACAAAATGAATTTTTAAAGCGTATGAAAAACAATACTTTACCTGAACCTGCTGTTGTTCATGTGAAAATAAAAAATAATCATATGAAAATCAATAAAACAGAAGATGAATTAATGAAAGTATTTTCAGATTTAGAAATAATAGAAGATTAAGGTGAATAAATATGTATCCAAAGAAATTTCAAAATATGATTGATTCTTACTCAAAATTACCTGGTGTTGGAAAGAAAACAGCAGAACGTTATGCTTTTACCACTTTGAGTTGGGATGATGAAACAATAGACCAGATGATTCAATCATTAGTAGATATTAAAGAAGGAATTCATACATGTAATATATGCGGTAACTTATGTGAAGGGGAAATATGTGAAATATGTATGAATAGTCACAGAAATCATAAATTAATTTGCGTCGTACAAAATCCAAAAAATATTGATTCAATTGAATCTATTCAAGAATATAATGGTGTATATCACGTCTTGAATGGAACAATTAATGCATCAAAAGGAATTTTACCTGAACAATTAAATATAAATAGTTTATTAAATCGTATACAGGAAGATACAGAAGAAGTTATTTTGGCATTAGATCCTACAGTAGATGGAGAAACCACTTCTTTATATCTATCCAAATTATTAAAAGATAAATGTAAAGTGACTAAATTAGCAAATGGAATTCCATTAGGTTCTCATTTAGATTACACAGACACTTTAACTTTATTAAAAGCATTTCAAAAGAGATCAGATAACTGATTTTCATATTGATAAATATCTGATTTTTTTTATTATTTTCATATATTATATTCACATAGAATAAATATATATAAGAAATATAATAAAATTCTATATTTTTCTTATGATTAATCATATTTTATAGGATAACATATCTGAAAATCAGAAATATTTATTTTCTTTAATCATATTAAATTCATATAAAATATCACATGAACATGGAAATTAGATAATTATTAAAATATTGACTAAATATATTATTAAATTCATATGAAAAGAAAAAATAAATATAATATAAAAAAACTGTGTAATATGAATTTCTTATGATTACTCATATTTTAATTTATGAATATGAAATAAATATGAAAATTCACATTTATGTACAATAATGTTCATATGAAAAATATATGAATAAAAATATAATGTTAGGAAAATCATAAATAAATCATACTAAATAAATATTAAAAATAGGATAATCAGAATGAAAAACGTATGAAAAGAAAAAAATAGTGACATCCATTAGTTGTTAGAAGAAATGAATTTTGTTATAATTTTAAAGATTTAATAGGAAACAGAATACATGAATAGGGGGTATGAAATATGGATGAAAATCAGACTATTGATGTGTATTATGATATGGATATTGCACAAATTTGTCAGCAATTTAATAAATCAAGAAATACAGTTGATAAAGCAGTTGCTAAATTAGTAAAAGATTATCCAGATAAAGATTGGAAATATAAAAACCCTGAGACGAAGCGTATTACCATTAAAGCAGAAGGTGTTGAAAAATTATCTACTTATTTTCGTAAAGAAAAAAATGAAATTTCAACCGTAGAAATGGAATTACGATATGAAAATGAAAAATTAAAAGCAGTCATTGAAGAAAAAGAAAAATCTCAACAATTAATTGAGCAATTGTACCAGGAAAAATTAAAACTTGAATTAGAAAAATCAAAACAAACATTTTTAATTGAACAACAAACAAAAGATGAACAAATTCAGGTATTGGAAAAAGAAAAATCTGAATTAAAAAAGGAAAATGAAGATCTTCTTCAAAAAATTGAATCTGTTTCTAGTTTACAAGTTGAATTAGAACAATATAAAAAGAAAGAATCGGAATATAATTCCAAATCCTTCCTTTATCGTTTATTACATAAAATATAATTCATAGCTCTGGCAATTTTGCTGGAGCAATTTTTTTCATAATATAGATGAACTGGTTTTAATAAATCATTGAATACTTGAATTCCATCATGATCTATACGATATTCATATTCTATTTCATAATCAATCACATCACCAAATATATTTTTATCTGCACAAATTTCAGCTAAATTGGTAATCCACATTCTTCGTTCTGTTTCAAAAGAAATGATAGGTATAAGTTTTTCTTTTAAATGTAAAGAATGAATCCAATGTAATACTTCATTATCTTGAATTTGTTCAATTTTATCTGTATTTATTTCTTTTTCATATTCATAATGCGTAATATTATCTTTCTTTAATTTTAAAGTAAAAAAATGATGACCATTAATTGTACGAATACGCATAGCCCCTCCTTTGTTTTTAATTTCATTAGAGGGTGTATCATAATAAACATTTTTTTGAATTCTTGGATTTGAAAAATCATATGAATTTTTTATTTTTTCATATTCAAATTTTTGAACTAAAATTTTTAATTCTCTTTCCATTTGATTAAACATATTTAAATTCCTCTTTTCTATGATAGAATAAATCTGATATGAAAGAAGGTCAACATGAAATTTTCTATTGTAGATCGTACAGATGCAAATTCCGTACAATTAAAAAATAAAATCATTGATAAACTGACAAAACATGACTTTAAATATGACACACAACTACCAGATTTAGTAATATGTGTGGGTGGAGATGGTACATTTTTAAGGGCAATTCATCAATATATACATATATTAGATTCCACTATGTTTGTAGGAATTCATACAGGTACTTTAGGATTTTTAACGGATTTTACGCAATCTGAAATTGATGAATTAATAAATTTAATTATTCAAAATGAAAAACCTGATATTGAAACACGACCACTTTTACAAATATATTTTCCAGAAAATGAAGAATACTATTATGCATTAAATGAAGTTCGAATAGCTTCTATGGATAAAACATTAAATTTAGATATATATATTGATGATGAAAAATTTGAAACAACATGTGGTTCTGGAATATGTGTAAGTACACAAGTCGGTTCTAGTGCCATTAATCGGGCATTAAATGGAGCCGTTGTAGATTTTGGTATTAATGTTCTTCAACTAACAGAAATTATGCCTATTTCAAATCGAAAACATCATTCTTTACAAAATCCATATATTATGAAGGAAACAAGAAAACTAAAAATAAAAGGTGATTGTATTCAATATGCCAATATCAATTACGATCATAGGAAAATTGAAAAAAATAAAATACATGAAATACAAATTTGTACTTCTACAAAAAAAGTACGATTTGCCAGATATCGTACTTATTCTTACTTAAAACGATTAAAAAACTTATATTAATTTTTTCTTGAATTTAGGACGAGACAATGAAATCGTCCTTTTTGATTGTGGACTTAAATTCATTACAAAAGAAAATGCAATAAAATAAGATAAAATACTACTTCCTCCATAAGAAATCAAAGGAAGAGTAATACCTGTAATTGGTAATAAACCACAAATCATTCCCATATTTTGAACTTGTTGATATAACAACATACCGATAACACCAATCACAATCAATCGATCTTTTTTATTTATGGTATTATAAGCAATTTTGCATAGATATAAATCCAGAGCCAGACAAAGAAGAACAATAAATGTCGTTCCTATAAAACCAAAACACTGACCAAAGGCTGCAAAAATAAAATCGGTTTGTGCTTCAGGAATCGAAATGATATTAGCTTGTGAACCATAACCCAATAAACCAGCACTTCCTAATGAAAGTAAAGACGTATATAATTGGTTAGAACTTCCCAGGATATTACTTTCAGGATCCAGCCAGGCATCGATTCTTTGAACTCGATAATTTGAAATTAAAGAAACAAGTAAATCATTTTCGTTATAATAAATAAACAAAAATAAAACAATGAAAATACCAATGAAAGAAAAAATACCAATAATATATCCTCTACGAATACCACTACATAAAACCATAACCATTATATTAAAACAAATAATAATACATAGACCTGTATCAGGTTGCAATAAAATTAGAACAAGTGGTGGAATTAAAATTTTCGCAATTTCTATAAACAATTGTAAATCCGTTCTAAAATTTGCTTTTGGATATTTTTCCTGATGTTTCGCAATGATTTGAGCTGTTAAAACAATTAAAACAATTTTAATAAATTCACTTGGCTGAAAACTTATAAACGGAATGGAAAACCAGCTGATGGCTCCATTGATATTCGGAGCCAATGGAAGTGTATGACCCGTTGCGATATATAAAATACGAGAAAACAACAAATAAACTAAAGTCGTCAATAAAAAATAATAGGCTTTCTTCATGTATTTGAAAATAAAATCATTGGAAAAGGAACAAAGAAAAATCATCGCAAAGAAACATATGATATACCACATAAATTGTTTCAATAAATAAGAAGTTCCCGATCCTACTTTAATTAAGTTAAACGCATTATAAATCGCAAATAAACTCGTCAAAGCCATGATCACTAAAATTGTAATGAATCCTATATCAATTTTATAAATTTTATTTCTAAAAATAATTGTCTGTTTCAAAGTCAATACCCCTTATATTTTTAATAGTATAACACAATTATAAAAGATTCAAAAAAAATGATATAATACTCATATTGGAGGCAAAATATGAAAGAAAAAAAACTATCTCCTATGATGGAGCAATACCTGCAAGTAAAAGAACAAAACCCAGATAAAATCTTATTTTATCGCGTGGGAGATTTCTATGAAATGTTTTATGACGATGCGAAATGTGCCAGTCAGGAACTAGACCTGGTATTGACAGGAAAAAGTGCAGGTTTAGATGAAAAAGTTCCAATGTGTGGAATACCTTATCATGCCGCCAACTCCTATATACAAAGATTAATAAAAAAAGGATATAAAGTTGCGATTTGTGAACAACTTACTGATCCATCACAGTCTAAGGGACTCGTTGAAAGAGGAATCATAAAAGTTGTTACACCAGGAACTTATATGGATGAAGTCAGTGATGCTAAATCGAGTAATTATATGGCATCTATTTCTATCAACAGCTGGAATATTTGTCTTTTATTTTGTGAACTTAGTACAGGAGAATTAAAATATCAATTATTGGATCGTTCTCTTGTTTCTTTGGAAAAGGCATTATTAACAATGGAGGTCAGTGAAATAGTGGTTCCTGTTTCTTTGGATAAACGATGGATGAGTGCTCTAGAAGAAATGGAAACCATCACTATTTCTACACAAAAGAAAACAAATTTGGAAATAGAAGACCAGAAATTATTACCTGAAAACAGTACAGACATCATAGAAAATGCTTTAGCACAATTAATGGCTTATTTAAAAGAAACCCAGAAACAACACATTGATCATTTTATGCCAATTTTATCAATGGATGCTCAATCGACATTGGTTCTAGACTATGAAACAAAAAATCATTTAGATTTGATCACAAGTCATTCTTCAAGCACAAAATCCGAGAGTTTATGGTCTTTTATGGATTTATGTCAAAGTGCTATGGGTTCTCGTGAATTAAAACAATGGATTGAAATGCCATTAATCAATGCTTCTAAAATTGAAAAAAGACAAAGAGCGATTATGAAATTAAAAGAAAATTTCATGCTTAGAGAAAATTTAAAAGAACACTTAGTCTATGTCTATGACATGGAACGACTTGCTTCTCGCATGGCCTATGGAAATGCCAGTCCAAGAGATGTTTTACAACTTGTTACAACTCTAGAACATGCTAAACCGATTTTAGAATATGCCCAAAAACTAGATTCTTTTCCTGAATTTAAAGAAACACCGAATTGTTACGATTTATATTTAGAAATTCAAAACGCAATCGTGGAAAACCCACCAATTTCTTTAAAAGAAGGCGGCATTTTTAATGATGGATACAATGAAACATTAGATGAATTACGAAAAATATCCAATGAAGGAAAAAACTATATATTGGAAATTGAAAATAAAGAACGAGAAAAAACAGGAATTAAATCCTTAAAAATAGGATATAATCGAGTATTTGGTTATTATATTGAAGTTCGAAATGCTTACATTCCTTCCATCAAAGAAGAATATGGCTACTATCCGAAACAAACCTTAGCCAATGCAACACGATACATTACTAATGAATTAAAAGAAAAAGAAGAACAAATTATTAATGCTCAAGAACAAAAAATAAAATTAGAACAAGAATTATTTACACAGCTTCTTCAAAGAATAAAAGAAGAATTATTTGATTTACATAGCTGTGCTAAAGCACTGGCCACTATTGATGTTCTTGTTTCATTAACACAATTAGCTATTTCAAAAGGATATGTATGTCCTACTTTTCATCCTGAAATGTATGTGAAAGTCATTGAAGGAAAACATCCAATTCTAGATGATCGAATGAAAAAGAAAAAATTTATTTCAAATAACTGGATCATGGACGAAAATAATTCTATTGAATTAATTACTGGACCCAATATGGGTGGAAAATCCACTTATATGCGACAAAATGCTTTAATTGTAATTATGGCACAAATGGGAAGTTTTGTTCCCGCTAAATCATGTGACCTCCCTATTTTTGATCGTATTTTTACAAGAATTGGAGCCAATGATGATATTTTAACTGGAAAATCAACGTTCATGGTGGAAATGATGGAAGCCAATGTAGCTCTTCGTTATGCAACAAAACATTCCTTAATATTATTTGATGAAATAGGACGAGGAACCGCCACTTATGATGGAATGGCTCTAGCTCAATCTATGTTGGAATATATTGAAGATGTTATTCAGGCAAAAACTTTATTTTCAACGCATTACCATGAATTAACACAAATGGAACAAACACATCAAAGTGTGAAAAATATTCATGTGGATGTAAAAGAAAAAAAAGGAGAAATAGAATTTCGTTATCGTTTAGTTCAAGGAAAAGCCGATAAATCCTATGGAATTCATGTGGCAAAACTGGCACATCTTCCTAAAGTAGTTTTAGAAAGAGCTCAGCAATTGCTGCAAGACTATGAAAACATCGATAAAACATCTTCTTATCAACCAAGTTTATTTGTGATGGATCCCATTCAACCTGAAAAATCCAAATTACTGGATCGATTACATGATATGGATATTGATTCCATGAGTCCAAGAGAAGCCTTAGATTGTTTATATGAATTAAAAAAAATAGCCGATGAAATAGATTAGAAAAGAGGAATAAAGTGTCTAAAATACATGTTTTAAGTGAACACTTAACGAATATGATTGCAGCAGGAGAAGTTGTAGAAAGACCTGCTGGAATTGTAAAAGAATGTGTTGAAAATAGCATAGATGCCCAAGCATCCACTATTGAAATTGAAGCCTTTCAAGGCGGAATTGAAAGACTGGTCATAATTGATGATGGATGCGGAATGGATCCAGAAGATGCCAAAATGGCATTTTTTCGTCATGCCACAAGTAAAATGCATTCCGAAGAAGAATTATTTAATATATCAACTATGGGCTTTCGAGGTGAAGCCATTCCCAGTATTGCGGCTGTTTCTAAAGTAGAATTAGAAACAAATGATGGCAAACAAGGAAGTTTGATTCGATATAGTTATGGAGAAAAAATAAGCGAAGAAAGATGTGATTGTCCAAAAGGTACAAAAATAGAAATAGAAGGATTGTTTTTAAAAACACCTGCTCGTTTTAAACATTTAAAAAGTGCTGCCTATGAATTCTCTGTGATTGCAGATTTAATTAATAAAATGGCATTAAGTCATCCCCATATTCGTTTTGTATTATCACATGATGGAAGAGTGGTTTTTCAAACCAGTGGAAATGGAAATATACAAGAAATTTTATATCAAATGTATGGAAAAGAAGTAGCTGAAAATGCCATTGCCTTTGAACAAAGAGACGACGATTTTCATATTACTGGCTATGCAATTCAGCCAAAAATTAATCGAGCTACAAAATATTTTATGTTTATTTCATTAAATACAAGACTCATTCGTTCTTCACATATTCAAAATGCGATAATTGATGCCTATAGTGATTATTTACCGGTAAATCGATATCCAATTGTTGTGATCAATATAGAAATGGATACACAATTAGTGGATGTCAATGTGCATCCCAATAAATGGGAAGTACGTCTTTCGAAACAAAACCAATGTATATCATTGATTCGTTCGACTTTGAAACAAACATTGAAACAATCACTTCAAACCGTTGAAAAAGTAAATCCACCAAAAGAAAAGAAAATGACCTTTGTTCAGGAACCAATTTCTTTTTCATATGAAATAGAAGAAAAATTTGAATCAAAGCCTTCTATAACTGTCAATGAATCTTTGTTTGGTTTTGATTCCTATCAAAAAGTAGAATCAAAACCAATAGAAGAAAAACAAATAAAAGAAGAATCCAAGGGAAAAGAATTCTTTTATCATCTACAAGTATTGGCTCAATTCCATGAATCCTATATTTTGTGTTCCAATGAACAAGGACTCGTAATTGTAGATCAACACGCGGCTCAAGAAAGATATCATTATGAACAGATACAGAAATCATTAGAAAAGCCTTGTCTTCAAAAACAACCTTTAATGGTTCCTATTCAAATTAATGTAACACCAGATATAATGGTTCAAATCCCAAAAATCAATGAACAAGTGCAATATTTTGGATTGGAATTTGAACCCTTTGGAAATGATCAAGTCATTGTTCGTGAAATTCCAATTTGGTTTCAAGACGTACATGAAAATGATTTTTTTCAAGATTTACTGGATTTCTTTATGCAAAATGAGCAAATCGATATGTTAAAACTAAGAAAACATGTCTTAGCAACTATGGCATGTCATAGTTCCATTCGATTTCATCGCTCACTAACAATGGATGAAATGAAACAAGTGATTCTAGATCTTCAAAAATGTGAACAACCATATCATTGTCCACATGGACGACCAACAGTGATTGTGATAAGTGACAAAGAATTATTAAAGGAGTTTGAACGTGGATAAAATAATTGCGATTGTAGGACCTACGGGGATAGGAAAAACAAGTTTATCAATTCGTTTAGCAAAAGAATTAAATGGTGAAGTAATTTCTTGTGATAGTATGCAAGTCTATAAAAAAATGAATATTGGAACGGCTAAAATTACGAAAGAAGAAATGGATGGCATTGTTCATCATTTAATTGATATACAAGATTATGATCAACCATATAATGTTATGTTATTTCAAAAACTATGTCGACAAGCTATTTGTGATATTCAACATAAAGGAAAACAAGTGATTTTATGTGGAGGAACAGGTCTTTATTTAAAAGCAGCTTTATTTGATTATGAATTTGAAATGGAAGAAGAAGATGAAAAATACACAAATTATTTAAATTCTTTATCCAATGAACAATTATTTCAACAATTACAGAAAACAGACCCCGATGCATTAGATAAAATTCATATCAACAATCGAAAACGAATAATTCGAGCTCTACAAATGGCACATACTGGTAAAACTAAATCGCAACGAGAAAAGGAGCAGCAACATATTCCTTTATATGATGTTTATTTTGTGGGATTGGATTTAAATCGTGATGTATTGCATCAAAGAATAGATCAAAGAGTCGATAAAATGTTTGAACAAGGTCTTGTAGAAGAAGTATCTTCTTTATTTCAAGAAGAAAAAACATGGGAATATACGAGTTTTCAAGGCATTGGCTATAAAGAATTTAAAGATTATTTTTTAAATAATGTGTCTTTAGATATAATAAAAGAAAGAATAAAAATTCATTCTCGTCAATATGCCAAAAGACAATACACTTGGTTTAAACATCAAATGGATGTGCATTGGTATGATGCCAGTGATATAGAAAAAATAATAAAAGATATAAAGGAAATTGTATGAAATATGTATTTATTATAAATCCGAATTCTCGTCAAGATGGTTTATATACTTTGATGGAACAAATTAAAAAATATTTTAAAGGAAAAACGGTTATCATTGAAAAAACACAATCCATGAATCATGCTTGTCATATTGCCAGAAAATATGCATTTAAAGAGGAAGAAGACATTCATATGTTTGCGTGTGGAGGCGATGGAACGCTTCATGAAATTGTCAATGGAATAGCTGGATGTAAACACATTACGTTATCGATTATTCCCATTGGAACTGGAAATGACTTTATTAAGTATTTTGATCACTTAGACAGAGAAGATTTCTTAAATTTTGAATATTATAAAAATCCAGACATTATTTCTTGTGACTTATTAAAAGTCAATGGAGAATATGCCATCAATACCGTTTCTTTTGGCTTTGATGTACATGTTGCCAGACACGTGAATGATTTTCGTAAGAAACTGCCTTTACGAGGTATTCTTCCTTATTATTTAGGCATGTTGTCAAGTTTAAGACAGCCCATATCTTCAGAATTTGATATTCAAATTGACTGTGATAAAATACAAGAACATATTTTTTCATTTGTTGTAATCACAAATGGAAGATATTACGGAGGAGGCTATAAACCTTGTCCAAAAGCTTTAATCAATGATCACATGTTGGATATTTGTTTAATTAAAGATATTAAGCGAACGCAAATCATTCAATTAGCGAAAATCTATGAAAAAGGAGAACATTTAAATTATCCGGAATTAGCTTATGTCACAAAAGGAAACATTGTATCTTTGCATACAAATAATCAAGGTATTTATGGAAATTTAGATGGAGAAATTCGTTTATTAAAGAATCCAACAATTGAGGTGGAAGAAAACAAAATTCGTTTATGTATTCCACGAAAGAAATAAGGAGAAAAAATGGACACCGAGCTGAAAATTCAAGTTATTATTTTAATTATTTTATTGTTGTTATCATCTTTCTTTTCATCAGCTGAAACAGCCCTTGTTTCAGTGAATCGAATTAAGATTCGTACATTGGATGAACAAGGAAATAAAAGAGCCAGAACATTATTAAAAATCTATGAAGATGAAGCCAAAATGTTAAGTGCTATTCTAATTGGAAATAACTTAGTTAATACATATGCAGCCAGTATTGCTGCAACGATTGCTTATTCTTTTGGAGGGGCTGCAGTAAGTGTTGCGACTTTTTTAATCACATTATTTATTTTGATTTTTGGAGAAATTACTCCTAAAACTATGGCAACACAACATGCTGAAGACATCGCATTGTCTTATGCACCTATTATTTTATTTTTAATGAAAATATTGACGCCTTTTATTTTTTGTATCAATGGAATTAGTCATATTGTTTTACATATACTAGGAGCCAATATGGACAACAACAATCCATCTATGACAGAAACAGAATTAAGAACGATGATGGATGTTTCTCATGAAGAAGGGGTCATTGAAGAAGATGAAAAAAATTTAATTAATAATGTATTTGATTTTTCAGATGCCAAAGCCAGAGATGTCATGGTACCTCGAGTTCATGTGGTTATGGCAGATATTGAAAGTACATATGAAGATCTACTCAAAATATTTAGACAAGATAAATTTACGCGTATTCCAATTTATAAAGAATCTATAGACAACATTATAGGCTTAGTGAATATGAAAGATTTATTGTTGTATGAAAATTTAAATGACTTTGATATCAATAAAATTTTAAGAAAGCCATATTTTACATATGAAAACAAAAAAATATCAGAATTACTCGTAGAAATGAAAGAATCTACGTTTAATTTATCAATTGTTGTAGATGAATATGGAGAATTAGCGGGTATTGTCACATTAGAAGATATTATTGAAGAAATTGTTGGAGATGTTCATGATGAATATGATGAAGAAGAGCAACAAAATATTAAAAAAATAAATGATGTGACATATGATGTAAAAGGATATATTAATTTACATGATCTAAACGATGCCCTGGGCTTAGATTTAGACAATGAAGATTTTGATTCCATTGGTGGATTGGTTATTGATGCTTTAGGATGTTTTCCGAAACAATATGATACAGTCACATTAGAAAATGGCATTAAAATCAAAGTCATTAGTTTAGAAAAAAATAGAATTGAAGAAGTACGGTTGTATTTACCAGAAAAAGTAGAAGAAAAATAATATGGAATGGGAATATTTATTTACAAATCGTATCCTCGATAGAGGATGGGATTATTATAACGAAAATGCAGTAGAAGATTTAGTAGTAACAAATCAAGAAATCAGTGCCACTGTCATGGGAAACGAAGACTATGAAGTCAATATATTGATAGAAGATGATGAAATTATCGATATGTATTGTTCGTGTCCATATGCCGCAAAAGGAAATAATTGTAAACATATGGCAGCTGTATTATTTGCTTATTCTGAAAAAGAAGAAGAAATAGAACAAGATATTTTATTAAAGCCGGTTTCTTTGATTGAGGAAGAAATTAAAAAAAGAAATGAAATTGATCAGTTGATTAAAAATGCTGATGAAGAAGATGTATATTCTTTTCTGTCATCTGTTTTATTAAATGATGAACAACTTTTATTGCGCTTTTACAACAAAGTCAAGAAACCAGATAATAAACAAATAATCAATGAATATATTCGACAAATTGATGTCATAACAAAAAGATATGCAGGTAGAGATCATTTTATTGATTATTATCATGCCGATGATTTTATATCTGAATTAGAAGATATGATAAATAATGATATATTTCAAATGATAAGTAATGAAAATTATTTAGGAGCATTTGAAGTTGTGAATTACATCTTTTTATTAATTTGCAGTGCCGAAATGGATGATTCCGCTGGAGGAACAACAATATTATCAGAACAAATCTATGAAGTATGGCGGGAATTAATTGAAAGAGCAAATCCAGTAGAAAAAGAAAAAATGTTTAACTGGTTTTTCAATCATGTTGAAGACTCAGATTATATAGAAAGAATCATTATTTATGGATTTGAAGAAAAAGAATATGAACAAAGAAAATTAGATTTTGTTAAGAATAAAATTGAAGATTGTGATTATATACAAAATGAATGGACAAGAAAATATCGAATTCAAAAATGGATTGAATATTATTTAGAATTGTTGAAGAATCCTGACGAAATAAATGAAGTTTGTGAAACATATTGGCAATATTCTTTTATTCGAAAATATTATATAGATATATGTATGAAAAATCAGGAATATGATCGCGTTCTTGGTGTTTTAGATAAAAGTATTGTATTGGATCAGGAAAACAGAGGTTTAATAGTTGATTATAATGTAATGAAAAAAGATATTTATCTTTTACAAGGAAAAAAAGATTTATATATTGAACAACTATGGAAACTGGTTCTTGAATATAAACAAGGAGACATGGAAATTTATAGAGAATTAAAAGAACAATATACTACGGATCAATGGCTTATAAAAAGAGAAGAAATTATTCAAAAACTTTCGACAACTTCTTATTTAGATGAAATATATGCAGAAGAAAAAATGTACGATCAATTACTGGAATGTGTTTTGAATTCTTCAGGATTGCATGTTTTACAATTATATGAAGATATATTAGTAAAAAAATATCCGGAACAAATCATAAATAAATACAAAGAAGAAGTAAATCGTATGGCTATATATGCTAACAAACGAAAAGACTATGCGTATTTGGTTTCTTTATTAAGAAATATGCAACAAATAGAAGGTAGTTCACAAATTGTAAAAGATATTGTGTCTGAATGGAAAATACTATATAAAAAGCGTCCAGCTATGATGGATGAATTGAAACGGATATAAGTGGGTAACCAAAGTTTTTAGGGGACAACTCCAAAAATTTTAGAGGCCTATTTTGGG
>NZ_JBJEEY010000107.1:0-8024 GCF_051873555.1 Floccifex sp.
CTGAAATTGACATTATTGACGTACAATTATCAACTTTTTAGTTGAACTTAGCGTAAATTAAAAAAAGACCTTAATGGCCTTATTTTGCGGATTTTCTTTTTTTGCTGTCATCAAATAATTTGATTTTTCTTTGTACACTTTTTTTACCATTACCATGTGCTAAAAATACAAGTAAAGTAAATAAGCCACAAAGAATCGCTCCAATCAATCCTACCCATTTACTAAATGTACGAAAACCTTCTGATGCATTGGGAATTAAAGGATCCACCATACCTGTCCATCCGTAAATGGCTAAGGCAACAAACACTACCGTAAATACAGATCCATAGCGAATCCATCGTCCTAATTTTTTTATCATTTCATATTCTTGTTGAATATCTGATGATAACATTTCTCTTTCTTTTCTCGATAATTGCATATAATCCCTCGTTTCTAATAAAAAAAGAGAAGGGGTGAGTCCTTCTCTTCGTAAAACCGTATTTGTTTTATTATCCAAGTAATCCTACAACAGATCCAACGAATCCTACAACTACCATCAATAATAAACATTTAACAGGTGACATACCTTTCTTAGCCATTAAGTACCAGCATAATAATACGAATAAGCATGTCAATAATTTAGGATAAGCACCGTCTAATTTAGATCCTAATGTGATGTCAGCACCAGTTGAGTCTTGAGCAATTACGATGTTTGTTGAAATTGCAACCCAAGAAGCAGCCATCGCACCAACGATTACTTGACCCATTGTGATTACAGCGTTACGGAATGCAGTAGCACGATCCCCAACTAATAATTCAACAGCAGATCCACCTAAGTTATATCCTAAGAAATAAATGTAGTGTTGGAACCAGATTGAAGTAGCGTTCCATACAACGATGTAGAAAATAGGACCGATTGCAGATCCACCTTCAGCGAATCCTAAAGCGATACCTAATAAGATAGGAATATATGTACCAACGATTAATGAGTCACCGATACCAGCTAAAGGACCCATCAAACCAGCACGGATACCATTGATCATTTCATCATCGATTCCGTCTGCTCCATTAGCACGTGCTTCTTCCAAACCAGCAGTGATACCAACAACGATACATCCGATTTGTGGTTCAGTGTTGAAGAATGGATAGTAAGTTTGCATTTTTTCACATTGTTCTTCGTGAGTAGGATACAATTCTTTAATGATTGGTAACATTGACCACATGTATCCAAATGTTTGCATGTGTTCGTGTGAGAAACAAGTTAAGTTTCCATACCACCAACGCCAGAAGGAACTATTTAAAGTTTTCTTAGAGATTTTTTTCATGATTAAATGTCCTCCTCTTCATCAGCTGCAGCAGCAGGTCCAGCTCCTAATTTAGCCATTGCCATTTCGTATTTAATTAACGCGAATACAGCACCGATACATGTAGCACCGATTAATGTTAATCCCATAGAAGCTGCCAATGTGAATCCAAATAAGAAGTATAATAAATCTGAAGTTTTATCGATAACTGATTTCAATAAGATAGCGATACCAACAGCAGGTAATACGGCACCAACTGTTAAGATAGCTTTAACGTACCATAAATCAGTTGTCAAGTTTTGGAACAATTGTTCTACAGCTCCAGATCCATAGTAGCATAATAATGTACATGGTAAGAAAGATAATACGAAGTGTGAAAGTAATGGGAATATAGCGTCAACTTTTCCAACAACTTCCAAGTTTCCTTTATCTAATTGAGCCCATCCATAGTGTTGCCAGATTAAGTTCATCATAGCTGTTCCGTAGAATAATGTGATACCGATAACACCAGTCATGGCAGAAATAGATGATGATAATCCGTAAGCTTCTTCTCCACCGAAGTCAAGACCAGCAGCTTTAGCTCCAACGTATGCTAGAGGGATACCAATATAAGAAACGGCACGTAAGTCAGATGCAACAGTACCACCAGGTGTAACTAATGCGATCCACATAACTTGCATAGGAATACCGATTTGAATAACACCTTGAACGTCACCCATGATTAATCCGACGAACAAAGAAGCAACTAATGGTCTGTTAAGAGTATAGTTACCAACAGTAGTTCCTAAACAAGCAATTGTAGAAGCAGCTGTACAAGACATTAAACCAATTAAAATTGCTTGAATTAAACTCATAAATCTTCTCTCCTTTTTCTATGAATTTTTTATATATCAAACCTACTATGAGCTCACCTATCATAGCAGTATCTGACCAAAATAATGTTTAAAAATTAATAACCAAATTTTCCTCTATATTTGTCCCAAGTACCGATTGAGCTTTCTTTGATTAACGCAAATTCAATTTCATATCCTTTTTTAGAGATTGCTTCTAAAGCATCGGCTTCTTCTTGCGTAATAGATTGGTTTTGTCCTAATTTAGTAGCTCCTGGACGGTCATTACAAGGACCGATGATCAAGCGTTTAACATCGCTTGGTACGAATCCAAAGTCAACCAATAATTCTTTCATGTCAACTGGGTTCTTAGTGATCAGGAAATATCTTTTTGGTGAATCCAATACTTTTTGAGCATTTTCTTTGAATTTTGCTTTTGTCCATACAAATACTTTTTTATCTGTACTAGCTTTGAATGATTGAGCCAATACAGGAGTTGTGGCAGCTTTGTCATTGATTGCCAAGATTCCATCACAAGGGTATTCTTTTGACCATCTTGTAACGATTTGTCCGTGAATGATACGGTCATCCACACGCATAAATGTAATCATTATTTTCTCCTCCTATTGATGATTATGCTAACGCTTTGCGTTTAAGCCCCTTATTATAGATCATCATCGTCGCCATCATTTGTTTCAACGACGAAATCAGTTAATCCCATACGACCTTCACTTAACAATACTTCTTTTAAAGTAGCTAAATCGTCAAAATTATCTTTCATTAATACAGCTGTGATAGCCAATGGCATGTTCATACCAGCGATGATTAATGTATTTCCAATTAACCCTTTATCACTTAAAACATTTAAAGCATTTGTAAATGGAGAACCACTTAAGATGTCAGCCAATAAAATAACTTGGTCATCTGCTGTAAAATCTTTTACCAATTCCGCGAAGTTTTCTGCAAATTGATCCGCACTCATATCTTCTCTTAAGCTTGTTGATAATACATCTGAACGATTTCCAGTCATCATTCTTACAGCTGAATGTAATCCTGGTGCAAATTCACCATGAGATACCATTACTACATATTTCATAATTATAAATTCCTCCAAATTTTTCTTTATTTTAAGTATAGTTCACTATCCCTTTGAATGCAAGCGTTTTCGCTAATTTAAAACACATAATTCACATAATGTGTGAATTTATGCCATAAATTTTTGGATTGCGAACACAACTAAGATAGCTACGATTGGAATGATCAAAATGACTGCATACCCTCTGAATACTCGTTTTGACAAACGATTGTATCCTTCTTCGTCGTAGTAATACAAATCATTTTCTGTGTGCCCCACAACACCTTGTTCAACCAAGTTTGAAATTGTATAACTAATTGTTGTTGTCGTTAATTTTAAATCTTTAAAAGCTGCAACAGGAATTGCTTTTTCAGGACTATATGCACCACGTTTTTTTAATACATCTAAAACCATTGTAGCCGCAGTGGCTTTTGCACTTGTTCCTCTTCTTCTTGACATATAAATGTATCCCTTCTATTTTTGTTTATTCTTTTTCTTAGAACGACGTGTTTTTGCACATTCCTCTAGTTTTACACCCAGTTTATGCGAAACTTCAAATTTCTCTCCGTCTGCCATTAACACACGAACATTACGGAATAAACTACGTTTCTTTTGTTCAAAACGAACCATAACACGGAAACGATAAATTTTATCCACATAAAAAATTCCTTCTTCAATAAAAAAACAGCGTTTACGGACATATGTTTCGAAAGCTAGTCCCACAAAAATAATTCCAATACATAGATAGGCCATCACAACATAAAATTGTTGTTCATTTTCAGGATGAATAAAACAATAATACGCCATCACAAAAGAAAAGCCAGATAATACACCCGAAGCAATACAAAGAATTTTATTATCAATGTACGTTGTATAGTCTTTATGAACCTCTTTAAAATTTGAAAATTTTTTTTGGAACGTGATAAACAAGCGAATACTTTTATATGTTGTATAACTTGTGTAACCCACAAAAATCAAGCCCACAACAAGTTTTACCCACATTTCATTCATCATAAACTCTCACTCCATTTCATTTCTTTAACGTTCACTCAATTGTAAACATTATAACATTACAACGAATTTCTGCAAAATGAAATAAGATATATTTATACTTTAAAACAATTTATTCTAAAAAAAAGTAAGAATTGTCACATAATAAAATGACAAATGTCATTTTATATTTTTGTATTGTAAAATATATATCAATAGTTTAGTATGATATTAAGAGGAAATGATTATGAAAAAAATAAAGAAAATTTACGTATTGATAGGATCTATATGCCTGTTTTTTATAGGCCTTCACTTTTATTTATATACACATCCTATCATCTTAAAAAGCACAAACCTTCAAATTGAAGCCAATGAAAAATACAACTACAAAGACAATATATTCTTCATTTATTTTTCAAACAAAGACCAGGTAACCATCAATAAAAAAATTGATACCACTAAAATTGATGAATACGACATTGAATACCAATATAAAAATAAAACCAAACAATGTCACATTCAAATTGTAGACACAACACCACCCGTTTTAAAACTTAAAGACTACAAAACTGATTGTATAGAAGACATTACTTCAGATAAATTTATAGAAAGCTGCACAGACTTTTCCGATGTATCTTTTACAATAGAAACTAAAAATTATACTAAAGAAGGAAAAACAAAAATAGAAATCAAAGCCACAGATTCCTATAACAACCAGACTACAGAATCTTGTACACTTACAAGAATTAAAGATAATACGCCACCTGAACTAAAAGGAATCAAGGAATCCATTGAAGTCTATCAAGGACAAAGCTATGACTATCAATCGGTTTCCGTTACAGATGACTTAGATCCAAATCCAAGTGTTTCTATCATCAATGAAGTGGATTTTACTATTCCTGGTACATATACCATTGAATATGTTGCTAAAGATCGTAGTGGAAATAAATCAAAGAAAACATCAAATATTGTTGTATTAGAAAATGCAGAAGCCAATATGAAAGTTGTATATTTAACATTTGATGATGGGCCAAGCTATAATACCGAAAAAGTGTTGGATATTTTAAAGAAACACAAAGTCAAAGCAACTTTCTTTGTGACAGGCAATGGCCAGCAATACAATGATTTAATTACACGTGCACATAATGAAGGCCATACCATAGGATTACATACCTATACTCATAATTATGAATATGTTTATTCTTCATCGGATAACTATTTTAAAGACTTACAACAAATATCGGATATGGTTTTTCAATTAACAGGAGAAAAATCCAATGTGATTCGTTTTCCAGGTGGTTCCTCAAATACAGTTAGTAAAAATTATAAAGAAGGTATTATGAGTGAACTGGTTCAATTGGTTCAAGAAAAAGGCTATCAATACTATGACTGGAATGTATCTAGTGGAGATGCCGCTGGTTTTGGCATCGACAGTGAAGTTATTATTGAGCAATCCAATGTTGGCAAAGGCGATAAAGTTATGATTTTATTTCATGATGCTTATGGAAAAGATACAACCGTAGAAGCTTTAGAAAAAGTGATAGAACACTATAAAAAAGAGGGCTATGTATTTAAGCCCATTTCCAAAGAAACATCCTATATATGCCACCACGGCGTCAATAACTAAAGGGCATCGCCCTTTTTATTTTCGTAATGTTTTTCCAACCACAAATACACCACAAAGCATTTCAACTAAAGACAAACCACAAAGAAAACCTGATAAAAAATCTTTGAAATTCGAACCACCAAATGTACGAGACAACGCCAGTAAAGTAATTCCCATCAAGATTAATAAAATCCCATATAAACTTTCTCTTTGTTTCTCTAAATCCTGAATCCTTTTCAACAAGTCCATGATTTTTTCATCTTTTTGAATTTCTGCATTCTCTTTTCCCTCCAATAATTCTGCTACACTAATATGAAGTTCATCACAAACAGATTGTACAACCGAATAATCCGGCATACTTTTTCCTGTTTCCCATTTTGATACTGTTTTATTGGAAACCCCAATTCGTTGTGCAAATTGTTCTTGTGTTAAATTTTGTTCTTTTCGTTTTTTCGAAATAAAGTGTCCAATTAATATTAAATTCATTATCATTCTCCTCTAATCAAAAGAATAAAGAAAAACATATATTTTTTCTATCCCTTATTTGTAGAATATCGATAGAAAATAAAAAAATAGACTCGAAAGTCTATTTAAAAGCTCTTTTAAAACGATCAAAAGCCGATTCTGTTTCTTTACTGCGCAATTGCTCGTATAATTCCTTTTCTTTACGAGACAACTTTTTAGGAATTTCAACTGTTACTTCTACAAACTGATCCCCTTGACCATTTCGTGTTTTAACACCTTTTCCACGAAGCACAAAACGCGTATTTGGCTGTGTTCCTTCTGGAATTGTTAATTCACAATCTCCATATACCGTTGGCACATCAATTTTACATCCTAAAATCGCATCTAACGCATTAATAGGAACTGTGATATTAATATTGTTTCCATCACGTTTAAATGTTGGATGTGAACGCACAAGGATTTCTACGTACAAATCCCCATTTGGACCCCCATTGGTTCCACGTTCCCCTTTTCCACGAATACGAAGCTGCTGACCCGATTGAATACCAGCTGGAATCTTGATATCCACTTTGATTCGCTTATGCTCATATCCCATTCCATTACACTTACGACACTTACGCGTTACACGTTTTCCTGTTCCACGACAATCTGGACATACGCTTTGTTGCTGAACGGTTCCAAAGAAACTTTGTTGCTGCGTTAAAATATATCCATTTCCATTGCATCGAGAACAAGTCACAATATCGCTTGGACTTTGGGCACCTGTTCCATTGCACTGGTCACATTGTTCATCCAATTCCAAAGGAATAGTTTCCGTTTTTCCCATAATAGAATCCATGAAATCCACGCGAAGCTGCATATAACGATCTTGTCCAGGACGAGGAGAATTCGATGCTCTACGACTCGATCCTCCAAAACCAGATCCTCCAAAAAAGGAAGAAAAAATATCTTCAAATCCGCCGAAATCAGAGAATCCCTGACCACTAAATCCACCTTGCTGGAAGGCACCATCCATTCCGGCAAAACCGAACTGATCATATGTTTTACGTTTTTGTTCGTCACTCAATACTTCATATGCTTCATTGATTTCTTTGAACTTTTCTTCGGCACCCTCTTCTTTATTACGATCAGGGTGATATTTCATGGCTAATTTTCGATAGGCCTTTTTAATTTCGTCTTGTGTGGCACTTTTACTAACACCTAGTACCTCATAATAATCTCTTTTTTCTGCCATGGTTCATCCTCCTTCAAGCACGACAAAGTTCTAGCAAAGCTAGAACTTTTAAATTTTAATGTTTTTCCGTAAATTCAGCATCCACTACATCATCATCTGCTGATTGTGAACCTTGATTTTGTTGATACATTTGACTGGCTGCTTGTTGCGCTGCTCTTTCTAACAAATCCAACTTCGCTTTTACTTCATCCATGTTATTTTCATCCAAAGCCTTTTGTAAATCATCACGAAGTTTCTTTGTTTCTTCTGCTTGTTTCGCATCAATTTTATCTTTATTGTCTTCTAAAGTCGCATCCACTTGCGCAATGAAACCTTCGGCACGATTACGTAAATCAATTTCTTCTTTACGTTTATCATCTTCAGCTTTATGTTCTTCTGCTTCACGAACCATACGATCGATTTCATCATCACTTAAACCACTAGAGTTTTGAATTGTGATAGATTGTTCTTTTCCAGTTCCTTTGTCTTTTGCACTAACATGAACAATACCATTGGCATCAATATCAAATTTAACTTCAATTTGAGGAACCCCTCTACGAGC
>NZ_JBJEEY010000108.1:0-8014 GCF_051873555.1 Floccifex sp.
ATATTTACTCGGTGAAATAAAAACAGTAGACATATAATAACCTCCTGTTTCCATTATAGAATAAATCTTGCCAAAATAAAAAGATGAATACCTTATTCACCTTTTATATCTTGTTCAAACAATTTCAAATACTTCTTTTCATTTTCAAAATCATTTTTATTATTATAAATCTGTGCAATTAATACATCATTTGTTGCTTTTTGAGGCCCCTTTAAAGACACATTCTCACTCAATAAATCCTGTAAAAATTCATCGCTTTTATCAATATAAATACTATACAAACGATTGGCCATAACATGAAGATTTTCTTTTTTACATTCCTTTAAAATTAAATTTCTAAAATAAGAAGCCCTTTCCTTGTTTTCTTTCTGAGCAT
This sequence comes from Floccifex sp., assembly GCF_051873555.1. Lineage (GTDB taxonomy): Bacteria > Bacillota_I > Bacilli_A > Erysipelotrichales > Erysipelotrichaceae > Floccifex. The sequence continues at coordinate 377 of NZ_JBJEEY010000108.1, forward strand.
AATACCCAAAAACCTTCGAATAAAAATCATCTTTCTGTGCCTGATTCATTCTTATTTTCAGTAAAGCATCTACACAATTTTCAATTTCTTTTTCATTGTCTCTTATAAAAGATGCATTTAATTTCATATATAAACGATTAAAAGGTGCAATTCTTTTATAAGCTTCTTCACTTTCAATCAATCGATCAAATTCCTTAAAATTCTGTTTTAATAAAGCTTGTGTTAAAGCATCTTCAATATTTGTTTTTTCTTTCTTTTGTTTTGTTCGAAACCAAATTTCAAACAATACAATTAAAACACAAGAAACAATAATTACAATTTTCATACCCGCGTTTCCATCCAATCTGTATAATCATTATTCGCATCTCGATTTGGATCCATTCCATTGTTTTCAGGAACGAAAGCCGAAATCACCTGAATAACAGAAGTCATCAATAAAATTGAATGCGTATATTCAAAATTCTTGACATTGATAATATCTGTATCCATATGATTCAATGCATCAATCATACAAACATTGTATTTCTTCAAATGACAATAATCAAATGTTTTATTCATCAAATCTGAATCCACTCCATCATTAATCAACAACACAAAACTATTTTCATTTAAAGAACGATGCATGCCATGAGAAAATTCGACAACATCATTAAACATTGTAGGAATACACTGCGTTTCCATTAATTTTAATTGTCCTTCCATAGCCGTTGCAAAATTCATTCCATTTCCAATGACATAAATATTCGACATATCTTTTCCATAGCCATGTTCTTTACACCAGTTTATAGTTTTTTCAATAACACAAGGAATCTCTAAAATCTGATTTCTTAATTCCTCTTCCATTTTTTCAAATATATCTTTGGAAATTTTATTTTTAGAATACGCCCAATATATTCCCAGACACAATAAAACCACCAAAGTACTGCTATAACCTTTTGTTTTAGCATTGCTGTTTTCTATACCACAATTTAAAAAATAAGTCTGATCACTTAAAACATCAATTGGTGAATTCTTTTCATTGGTAATGGAAACAATACGATATCCTTTTTCTTTAATATCTTCTAAAGCCTCTAACACCCCACGAGACGTCCCCGTTTGAGAAATGCCCAAAACCCATGTCTTTTCTTTGTTTTCAAAATAAATGGAATCAGCATTATATTTAAAAGAAGAAGGCGTATAAACATATACACGAATACCAGCATATTTAGAAATAAAAGGGGCAATGGCACTGGCCGCATTATAGGAACTACCATGTGCCACAACATACAAAGCATCCAAATCCAATTCTTTATATTCTTGATTCAATAACTCTAAAAGAAGATTTTTTTCTTCTTTCATATACTTCCACATAATACTTTCAAACATAACTATCTCCTTTGTTTATATACATTATATAGTAAACTCAATACAATGAATACCGCTCCCAGTAAAGAATGAAAATCAAACCATTCATGTAAAAAAAGAAAAGCCAATACAGGGGCAAATACAATTTCACTCATACATAATACATTGGCACTAAAAGGTGGAATTCTTTCTATACACTTGGTAAAAGAAATACCTGCCAATCCTGCTGTTATAATTCCTAACAACGTTATATAAAATCCATCTTGTTTTGAAATCAACAAAACAGGATGTTTTATGACATAAAATAAGAAAAATAAAATTGAAAAAAGATATTGTATTTTCATGGAACTTGAAGCATCGGCTTGTTTCTTGGAATTCAAATAAAATTGTAGACCAAAAAAAGCCCCTGAAACAATGGCTAAACCATTTCCTTTTATAGAATCAAATGAAAAATCATCCATAAAAAAAATACCATACCCAATATTGCCAATCCAATAACAAGCCATTGATATTTTTCCGGTTCTTTTTTTTGATCTATGCTTTGATACAGCAACACAAAAATCATAGAACTATATTGTAATACAATCGCATTTCCAATAGTTGTAAGCTGATTTGCCAACATAAAAGTAATATGCATCATAAATTGAATAAAACCCACAACAATGATGAAAAAAGAAAAACAAATTCTTTTTTTTGTATACAATATATTCATAAACAAAGCAATCACAGCCTGCAATCCGGCAATAACATAAGCGGACTGTCCAATTTGTTTCACAAACAAACCCGAAGTAGACCAGCACAAAGCCGTCAACAACGCATAAAAAATACCTTTACCATTCATCGTCTTCTTGTTCAACGATTTCAAATTTTCCAATTCCTTTTTTTCCTGTTTCAATGGCTTCTTGAACAATTTGATTCAAAGAATACCCCATATTTCGTTTCATCACACTTTCCATCAACATACCTAAATTCGTTCCATACAATACTTCTATATTCTCATGATTCATAGCTTCCAGAATAGCTGTATTAAAAGGAGAACCTCTTAATAAATCACAGAAAATACAAATGGAATCACATGTTTGTAAAGATTCTATAGCTAGATGAATATTTTTTTCAATTTCTGTTTTTGTGTCACCTTCCAAAAAATCTACAGCCACATAATGTTCTTGTTTTCCCATAATAAGTTCTAAAGCAACACTGATTCCAGTAGCAAAACGTCCATGTCCTGTAATAATAAATCCAATCATAGTATTCCTTTCCAAAGAATAAGAGTTCTTACGAACTCCTATTCATCATAATGCGCTAATGCGATTTCAAATGGATTGATAGCTGTATCAATTCCAATGTCTTTGGCTCCTTTTGCCGCTACAAACTGAAACGGAATCGTATACATCAAAGGCGCTAAATACTTATTTGTTTTTACACTAAAAACTAAATCTCTTTCATCGTGTTCACATTCTTTACAAGTAATGACATGGACACGATCCGTATAATGTTGAAATGCTTTTCGATACGTTAACATTTGATTCCATTCCACTTCATCTGATCCAATCATAAACAATGTATGTTTTGGATTTAATGCCATCGTTGGCCCATGCGAATATTCCACCATTTCATAGCCTACAATCGGTAATCGAAGCATTTCACCAATTTTTAGCTGTGCCTCAATTGCCGTGGCATAATCAATACCATAACCCATAGCATATAAACAACTACTATTGACAATGGTTACTTTATTTCTTTCATACCAGTCTTCACTTTCATCAATCACTGTTTGAAACTGAGAAATAAAATCATCGACTTCTTTATCATTATTTAATTCAGCTAACGCCGCTGCCCATAAATAAACCGTTAAAACTGATACCGTATATCCCTTTGTTTCCGGTGGAAGAAGCTCATCCCCAACAAGTAAATGAACCTTTGTATCGACAAACTCACAAATTTTACTATCTAAATTTCCTGTTAAAGCCAATGTCGAATATCCATGATTTCTGGCAAATTCCATGACTTCACAAGTCGAAACCGAAGTTCCAGATTGTGAAATTCCTACAAACAAAATATCTTCTTTTTGTAGTGTATTTGACCAATCTGGTTGTTCATAATACTGAAAGACATTGGGATAATAAGCCTGGGCATCCATATGACATAGATGTTTAAAATAATAAGTTGCCAGTAAAGACACATTATAAGAAGTCCCTGAACCAAAAAATAATATCTTTTTCTTGTTTTTAATGGCTTCTAAAAACGGTTGAATAAATACATCTTTATGATCAAATACATAGCGTAAACGCTCTGGTTGTTCTTTTATATATCCTAAAACAGATACCTCACTCATTTCTTATACCTTCCTTATTTCTTCTATTATATCTTCTCTTGGCTCATTGGGAACCATTTGAGAAATAATTTTTACGCCATATTGATTTAATTTAAGGAAAGCCTCTTTTTCTTCTTTTGTGACATATAACGTTTTACGAATACGAACAGCATCTGGTTTTGATGCCATATTTCCAACTGTTATTTCATTAAAATGAAATCCCTTTTCATATAATTTCAATAATGGAATCGAACTCTGACAAAGAATCATAACACGAATTCCTTCATCGATTTTTCGAATGAATTTATCGGCAGCTGAATCCGTTGAAAAAATAGATAACTTACATTTATCTGGACAACCAAATTTCAAAGCCGTTTTTCTTTGGGCATCATGAATAATTTCATCATCGACAATCGCAATTCTTTGTAGATTATAGTGTGGAATCCAAAAACCACAGACTTGTCCATGAATCAATCGATCATCAATTCGAATATCACAAATCATACTATCCTCCTAGGCAATAATACCAAATACACCTAATACAAAGGCAATAACAATCACACCAATGGTAATTTTTAATGTACTGACTTTATTTTTCAATAATTTCAAGATGATCAATACCGCTGATAAAGACAACAACTGCGGACACAATTGATCTAAGTATTCTTGAATCACAATGGTATTTCCTGCAATATCAAATTCTAAAGGCGAACTAATTCCAATCCATGAAGCCGTTAAACACCCAACAGAAGCAATTCCAACAATTCCTGCACAATACGTAAATAAATCCATTTTTCCAGAATTTTGTAGATTTTCTAAGAAACCAGCTCCTTGATTGTATCCAATTTTTAATCCATAATATCGAGTTAAAAAATTTGGTATATTGAAAAGCAACAATAAAATAATTGGTCCTAAAATATTTCCTTGAAGCGCAAAACTCGCTCCTAAAGAACACGCAAGAACCCTAAAAATTCCCCAGAAAAATGTATCTCCAATACCACTTAAAGGTCCCATTAAAGATACTTTTAATGCATTGATGGAAGTTTTATCGATACTTGGATCGTCTTTGGCTTGTTCTTCCATAGCCACAGCCAATCCCATAACAAATGGAGAAGGCGCCACTGTCATATTAAAAGCTTCCAAATGACGATGCATAGCTTCTTTTAATCCATCTGGATCATTGGCATAAATTCGTTTTAAACTCGGCAAAACCGCATATAAAAATCCCAGTCCTTCCATTCTTTCGTAGTTAAAAGAACCCAGTAAAGTAAAGGAACGCCAGAAAATGGATTTAAACTCTTTCTTTGGTAATTCTTTTGCCATATTAGTCATCCTCCCATTCATCTTCTACTTTGACACTTACCGGTGCACTCTTTAATTGATGTGACTTGATTTCATACATAATCAAGGCAATGGCTACTGAAATCGCACAAACACCAACCATGTCTACACCTAAATACGCAGCCAATGCAAATCCAATGATAAAATAAGGAATTAATTTTACATCCCATAATAAATTCAGCAACAACGCAAATCCCATTGCCGGTAAAGCCACAGCTACAGCACTTAATCCATTTTGAGCCCATTCAGGAATACCCGCAACAATAGAATCAATCACACCTGAGCCAACATATAAAACGATAAACGTGAATGAAAAATAAATGATAAAAGTAAAGAATCCACATAAATAATGAATACCAATGACTTTCTTTTCATTTCCTTCATCAATAGCTGCATCGGCACTATGCATCAAAGCCGAGAACGCTGTCATTTTCATGATATTTAACATCTGCATAATAACAGCTACTGGCAACGCAAAAGCCACCGCAACTTCTAAGTCACTTCCTGTCATTAAGGCAACAGCAGCTCCAATGGTTCCACCAGAACCAATGTCCAAATTTGCTGTTGGACCAATATTGGTAGCCCCCATCCACATAAGCTGTAAAGAACCACCAATAAACAATCCCTTTGTGACATCGCCCATAATTAATCCAACTAAAAAGCCTGTAATAACTGGTTCTCTTAATTTACATTCTCCTAACCAGTCGCCTTCTAATTGTGTCAGGGCACAAACACAACCAATTAATACTGCTTGAATCAAACTCATATTATTACCCTCCTTTGATTCTAATTGGTATATTTTGTATACCACTTATAACCAATATAAACGATATAAATACACATTTTCAAGTACTTTTTTCACTTTTTTACCGGTTTAAACTATACCACTTCAATAATTGAAATGGTTTAAACTATACCACTTTTACAAACAATAAAAAAGACCAGAAAAACTGGTCAATCCAATTGAATTTGTGCTTTATATTTAAATGTTGTGAACTTAGGATGATGATATGAAATCGTATATTCCACCAATTCATTTTGTGCATCATAACCCAAATAATCAAATAAAAAATAAAGATCCTTTTCATTTGCCTCCATTATCTGTAAATACTCTTTGGGAAGCGTTTCAATTTGAAGATACGAAACCATTGTCTTAGGACGATGATTACGATCTTGCATATAATCATATAAAGATCCATTCACAAAATCAAAACGCTCTGCATCATTAAACATCGGACAAGGAATATATGTCTTCTGTAAAGCATAGGGAGAATCATTGATCAAAGACATACGAATAATTTCATATACCCATTCAATATTTTGAAACGCCTCTTTGATTTCATCAACTGGTTGAATCTTTTGCATCGACAACAAAATACGACTGCTTTTCATACCTCTTTGACGAATCTGTGCACTCAAAGACAAAATCTCTTCCTGATTTCCTAAATCCACAGTACCCTGAATCTGTGGCATGGCTTTAACATATGTTCCTGAACCACGAATAGATTCTAAGATTCCTTTTTCTTCCAGGTGCTTTAAAGCATTTCGTACCGTCATACGATTAATTCCATATTTTTCAGACATTACACGCTCTGAATCAATTTTATCGCCAATTTTCAATTCCGAAGACACAATCTTTTTTTCAATACTCTCCATTAATTGCTGATAAATTGCGACTGGCTTGCTCATAACTTAGACACACTCCTAAAACGATACAAATCCGGAATGGAAGACAACTCAAAATATTCAAATATTTTTCCATTTTCTTTTTTTGTTTTTCCTTTAGTTAATAAAATTTCATCTCCGGCTTTTAAATTCAATACTTCACATTCTTTTTCATTGGCTTCTACCAATAAAATTTCTTCATCGGTATGCAGTGTATGAATCTGTTTTTCTTTTTTTAAAATAGAATAAAATGAAACATCGTTAAAGTCCATAGACTCCATGCCCTTAACTTCTTCTAATGGAACATATACCTTTTCAATGGAACAAGGCTTTCCTTCAATCCAGCGAATCTTTTCTAAATAAAATAATTTAGTAGCCAGTGAAACATTCAATTGTTTGGAAATATAATAATTCGATTCAATTATTTTTTGTTCCACAACTTCATTTTCAAAATTCAAGCCTTCATCTTTTAAAATCCTTGAAATATTTTTCCCCGAATCTAAATCTCTTAAAATATAATTTTTCATGGAAATATTATAACACGCAAAAAAAGAAAGCGTTTACTCTTTTTGACCTGTTTTATCACTCATTTCAATTTCTTTATAACAAGTCTTGCAAAGAAATGATATACTCAAATTAATCCAGGAGGAAAAAATGCGTATAAATCCAATCTATCATGAAAAAGGAGCCTTACATATTTCTGAAATTGATGCAACCAGCAATCATCTTATTCCTATATGTGACTGCGATATCTTTGTTTTTCAAGACGGTACAATTGAAATATATGACAATGAAAACAATCTTTTTGAACACTGTTTTATCTGGGATATCCTTCAGGAAAATCACTTCAATCTAGATATGTCTTTGAAATTCAAAAACAAAAATTTTCGAATTACTTTTCCAAATAAAGAAAGTAAAATTCATTTTTGTGATATTCTTGAAAAAAACACATATATATTGATAAAAAAAGCCTT
>NZ_JBJEEY010000109.1:0-1699 GCF_051873555.1 Floccifex sp.
ATTCTAAACGATCCTCAAAACTTACTTCACTTCGTCCATGTGTCTGCCACATTCCTGTAATACCGGGTTTGGATTTAATCACTGTTTTATAGTGTTCTTTCATATCCGGTATTTCTCGAAATAAATAAGGTCTAGGACCAATTAATGACATATCCCCTTTTAATACATTGATAAACTGTGGAAATTCATCCAGACTTGTTTTACGAATGAACTTTCCAGCCTTGGTCACTCTTGGATCGTTTTCAAGCTTCTTATTGGTTAAATATTCTTCTTTTATTTTTGGATCTTTTTCCATTAAGTCATCCAGTATTTTTTCCGCTCCAACTACCATGGAACGATATTTATACATCTTAAAAGCTTTTCCATCTAAACCAATTCGATCTTGTTTAAAAAATACAGGACCTGTATCATGACACATTAAATTCAAGACTTTTACTACAAGTGTTAATGGAATTAAAAGTAAACAGCCAACTAATCCAGCACAAATATCCATACATCGTTTAAAAAAGACATCCAGTAACTGGGTGTCCCCTGTAGATGTATTGATTAAAACCAATCCATCAAAGTTTTGTGGTTTCGAATTAAATGTAAAGATTCCTTCAATTCGAGGAACATACTTAATATTCATGACTTTGTCATCAATCAAAGACATTAAATAATCTATTTCCTTTTTGGAAAGTCCCTGAATGGTAAATATACAAGAATCTATAGTATGTCTTTCTAAATAATTTTGTACATCACTTAAAAAAATAACTCTTTCAGGTTCTACTTCAGATCTTTGTTTATGTGAAATAAAATCACTTTCATTACAATTCACAAAAGCCTTGACTTCCATCAAACTAAATCGATTACCCTTAATAACACGATCAATTTCTTTGGCATTTTTACCAATCCCAAATAATAATATACTTTCTTTAAATTTTTCCCTGCATACAATTCGAATAGTTCGAGAACATATAATTACTAAAAAAAATGATGTAACAGTCATTAATACTAAACGAACTAAATAAGATACTGTATACATATAGTGTGGTGCAATCACAAAACAAAATAAAAAATATAAAATATGGGACTTGATCAATAAATTGATTTCATCCCATATTAATACTGAATTTCCTCTATATCGTCCAATGACATATTGTACCACTATATACGCAAATAAATACTTTCTCATATAGACATTGAAGCGAAAAAAACATAATAGAAATAAAGTAATAATTATCTCCGCTACAACTTCCACTTTACTAATCTTCGACACTCAAATTCCCTCATTCTTATTTATTCTGCCGTACTATCTTGTGAATTTACATACGGAGGACTTTCTCCATTCAAAACAGATTTTATATCCGCTTTGGCATTATCAATTGTTGTCTGGTCAGGATACATGACATAGGCATAATCTCCTAGTTCATACGCAAAGTCCGTTCCACCACTTCCATTTAAGCTATATTGATAAATGGACCAGGAACCACCATTGGAAAGTTGATCCTTAACTAGTGCAAACACCTGATTCATATCCATATTGGTTTGGATTAGATCGGACATGGTATTCATAATCTGTGAAAAATTATTTAACAGTGCAGGTGATACCATCTTTTTAATGATAGCCGTCATAACCTGCATCTGATTCTTACCACGCTGTCTATCTCCATCGCTGTAGGCATATCTCTCACGTGCATAGCCTAAAGCACATTCTCCA
>NZ_JBJEEY010000110.1:0-7836 GCF_051873555.1 Floccifex sp.
GTGCTTTTTCTTTTATTTCATCATTTAAACCAACAACTTGGTCATAGACTGCATTCTTGGCAAGTTGAAGAGTTAAAGAACCACCATTTGCTAATTTGATCAACTGATATTCATCATCTCGTGTATATTTTGTAGATCCAATGGTCATGATTGTTTCATTTCCATTTTGAATGGAAGCATTAGCTCCCGAACAACCACATAAAGAAAAAACCAATAAAGAAGAAGCAATTATTTTTTTATTCATCTGAATCACTTCCTTCCTTGTCTAAATAACTAGAAATATAGGCTTTAATTTTTTGTTCTGTTTGTTCATCATTAAATTGAATATCTAATTTTGATGCATAATATTCAATGGATTCCATTTCCAATGTCGAATTCGCACTTAGAAACGCATTGACAACTGCATCTTTTACATCTTGATTATCGCTTTCAAATAAAGCTTTTAAATCCGTTTCTTCGACTTTTACTTTATATAACATTGTAGAACCTGAACTCGTTGTTACTGTGATCCAATCTGATACTTCTCCTTTTTCCAAATTCTGAGCTGCATCAGCCACATCATTTGGAAGACCTGTTCCATAATAAGAATAAGAAGTGCTTGTTACATCTGTTGAATCACTGTATCCATAAAATCCTTCGTTGCTGGCTGTTGAAGTGTCTTCAGAAAAAGCAGTGGCAGCGGAGGCAAAGCTTTCATCTTTGATTTCTTTATCGATGTTGTCTTTTTTCTTTTGTTCATCTTCTGTTAAATTTTCAGCATCTGTAACGGCCATAGAAATAATGGAAACCGTTCTGGGATTTCTTTCTTGAACAGCGTCTTTATATGTATCAAAATTATCTTCGATAAATTTTGTATTCATTTCTTTTTCTTTAACACTGGCTAAACTGAATTGATAACAAGCATCGTCGGAAGAATATCCATAATTGGCAAGTTGACTTGCTAAATAAAATTCATAATCATCTCCATATTGCGATTGAAAATTCGATTCAATAGTAGATTCCAATTTTTTAGCTTGTTCTTTTAAGTCTTTTGAATCATCAATGGATTCATCAATGACAGCGGCTTTATACATTTGATAAAGCAAAGAAGAATCGAATTGTGACTGATTTTGATAGAATTCATCTGCCGATATATTCTTAGACGATAAACTGGCAAGTAATTCCTGTCCATCTGCTTTTTTCCCTGAAACATTATATCGATTCATGTCATATACAAAATAAGAGACAAAAGCCAGGATAACGATGGCAATAACAATGACAAACCAGTTGGATTTTAGTGCATCCATCTTAAAAACCTCCTGTATATATACAATATGTAAATTATAATCAAATTCATGTGAAATTGCAATCAACTCAAAATTGAAAAAATCATCGATTTAGCAATAGCTAATGAATTGAGAAAGTGTTTTATTTCTGATAATATATCATGGGAAAAGAGGAACAAACATGGCAGAATTAGTGATTAAGAATTTACATGTATCAGTTGATGATAAAGAAATATTAAAAGGAATAGATTTAACCGTGGCATCCAATGAACGCCATGCATTAATGGGACCCAATGGAAATGGAAAGTCAACGCTTTTACAAGCTATTATGGGAAACCCTAAATATATTGTAACACAAGGAAGTATTTCATTTGATGGACAAGATGTATTGTCTATGGAAGTGGATCAACGCTCAAAATGCGGTTTGTTTTTGGGCATGCAATATCCAAGCGAAATCTCTGGCGTTACGAATTCGGATTTTTTAAGAAGTGCTATCAATGCGCGTCAGGAAAAACCAATTTCTTTATTCAAATTTATTAAACAAATGGATAAAGCCATTCAAAAACTGGAAATGAAACCAGATTTAGCACATCGATTCTTAAATGATGGATTTTCTGGTGGTGAAAAGAAACGAAATGAAATTGTACAAATGATGATGTTAAAACCAAAACTGGCAATGTTAGATGAAATTGACTCAGGATTGGATGTGGATGCACTTCGTATTGTTTCCGATGCAATTGATGAAATACAAAAAGAAACACAAATGGGATTGTTGATTGTATCGCATTATGCACGTTTCTATGAATATTTAAAACCAACACATGCTCATATTTTAATTGATGGAAAAATTGTTGTATCCAGTGATGCATCTTTAATTGAAAAAGTGGATACACAAGGATATGAATGGATTGAAAATGAATATCATGTACAAGTAAAGAAAGAAGAAGTTTCTTCACCTGTTTCTTTGGGTAGCTGCGGAGCAAAGAAGGTGGCATAAATGCGAAAACTCACAGGAAATAATCAATGGGTTTTCGAGCCTTTTCAAAAAGAATATATATATTGTTCTGTTTTACAAGATTGCATATTAGACATTGTATGCAAAGAAAATAGTACAACTGAAATCTTTTTATTGATTCAAAATTGTCAATCACTTCAAATTCATGTTACTTGTTTACAAGATTCTATTTGTAAAATTGCTTTATTTGATTTACAAGATCAGTCATTGACATGGAATGTATTGACAGAATTAAAAGAACAAGGAGCACAATTTGAAGTAAATAGTGCACAATTGTGTCAAAAAGAAGGAAAGAAAAAAGGAAATATTGAAGTTTGTCATCTTGCCAGTCACACTCTTGGTCTAATTCAAAACTTTGCGGTTTTAGGACAAGATGGATTTTATGAAATGAAAGCCAATGGAAATATAATAAACGGAAGTATAGAAGCACAGTCTCATCAAAAAACAAGGGTATTGACTTTGTCAAAGGGACATAGTGTCAATGTTACGCCTTTATTATTAATTGGCGAAAACCAAGTTAAGGCGAGTCATGCTTTATCAATTGGACAACCCAACGAAGACCAGTTATATTATCTGCAATCCCGTGGTTTATCGAAATCACAGGCATTGGGATTGTTAAGTGTTGGTTATTTTTTACCTGTCATTCATATGGTAAAGGATGAAGATTTACAAGAAAATCTTCAAAAAGAAATGGAAGAGAAAGTAGGATTATATGGACGTAGCTAAGATTCGTGAAGATTTTCCAATTTTGAAACGAACAATGTGCCAAAAACCCCTCATCTATTTTGATAATTCCGCGACAACACTGAAACCACAACCCGTTATTGACGCGGTAATGAATTATTATATGTATTTAGGTGCCAATGCACATCGCGGAGACTATGAAATGAGTGGGCAAGTGGATGCACATTTCGAAGGAGCCAGAATTACAGCTCAGAAATTTATCAATGCGAAATATCCAGAAGAAATTGTATTTACTTCGGGTTCAAGCATGGGATTAAATGAAATTGCGATTATGGTTTCAAAAAAATATTTAAGTGATGGAGATGTTGTTTTATCTTGTGAAAGTGAACATGCTTCTAGTGTTTTACCATGGCGAAAAAGTGAAAAAGATATTCATGTGGAATATATTCCTTTAGATGATGAAGGAAAAATCACAATGGAAAACTTTAAAAAAGCCATTCACGATAAAGTAAAAGTCGTATGTATTGCCCAGGTTTCTAATGTATTGGGATTTTGTGCACCTGTTAAAGAAATGGCAAAATATTGTCATCAGCACAATATTTTAATAGTTGTTGATGGAGCCCAAAGTACGCCACATATTCAAATTGATGTACAAGACTTAGATGTGGATTTCTTTGTGATGAGTGCGCATAAAATGTGTGGACCAACGGGTGTAGGAATCTTATATGGAAAGAAAAAATATCTAGATGAATTGGATCCTGTTTTTTATGGAGGAGAATCCAATGCGCGTTTTGATAAATGTAACATCTTATTAAAAGAAACGCCCTTAAAATTTGAAAGCGGCACACAGCCTATTGAAGGTGTCATTGGCATGAAAGCCGCTATGGATTATATTTCACAAATTGGACAAGAAAATATTCATCAACATGAAGTGGAATTAAAACAATATTTTTTAAGTCAAGTCAAAGACATGGAAAATATTCAAATTTATAATTCCAATGCACAAAGTGGTATTGTGACATTTAATATGTTTGATCACGGAAAAATGATTTTTTCACAAGATGTAGCTAGTTTTTTAAACACAAAAGGAATTGCGGTTCGCTCAGGAACGCATTGTGCTAAGTTATTGCCCGATGTATTACATGTGAATTCCACAATCCGGGCTAGTTTTTATTTTTATAACACAAAAGAAGAAGTAGATGCATTTGTTTCAGCTTTAAAAGAAGTAACACTTGCTAATTGTGTGGATATCTTCTTCTAGAAAGGAGGCCATTATGCCCATTGATGCTTCATTATTAAGAGAAATAATTATGGATCATTATGAATATCCAAGAAATAAAGAATTAACGAATCAACCTGGTTATGCTTCTGTTCATATGGCCAGTGATTCTTGTATCGATGACATTACGGTACAAGCAAAAATTGAAAATGGCATTGTACAAGACGTTCGCTTTGATGGCCAGGCTTGTACGATTGCGACTTCTTCAACTTCCATTATGAGCGAATTAGTGGTACAAAAAAGTGTTGACGAAGTAAAAACCATTATCGAAAACTATTTCAATATGATTGATCAAAAAGAATACGATCAAGATTTATTAGAAGAAGCGATTGCGTTTCAAAATGTCGGAAAACAAGCCAATCGTATTAATTGTGCAACCATTGGCTGGAAGGCTTTAAAACAAATGATTCAGGAAAGTGAAGGTGATATAAATGAATCCAAATGATATTTCACTTTCCAATGAACAAGATTATCAAGATGAATATCAGGCTGTTTATGAAACCCATAAAGGATTAAATGAAGACGTTGTTAGAGAAATTTCCAGAATTAAACAAGAACCAGATTGGATGCTTGAATATCGTTTACAATCTTTAAAGTGTTTTCAGGAAAAGCCATTACCGGAATGGGGACTAGATTTACATCAAATGGATTTTGATGATTATACTTATTATTCAAGACCGAGTGACAATAAAACCGATAAATGGGATGAAGTACCTGAAACGATAAAAAATACATTTGAGCGATTGGGAATTCCAGAAGCAGAGCGAAAATTTTTAGCAGGAGCTTCTGCACAATATGAATCTGAAGTTGTATATCATAATATGTTACAGGAAGTCGAAGAAAAGGGTGTGATTTTCTTAGATATCGATAGTGGATTAAGAGAACATCCAGATATTTTTAGAAAATATTTTGATACAGTTATTCCTTATAACGACAATAAGTTTTCGGCTTTAAATGGAGCTGTATGGTCTGGAGGATCTTTTATTTATGTTCCACCAGGGGTAAAACTAGAAAAACCATTGCAGTCTTATTTTCGAATTAATTCTGAAAGAATGGCGCAATTTGAGCGTACTTTGATTATTGTGGATGAAGGAGCTGATATTCATTATGTAGAAGGATGTACAGCTCCAAGTTATTCCAAGGATTCTTTGCATGCCGGAGTAGTAGAAATTGTGGTTGGAAAAAATGCCCGTTGTCGTTATACAACCATTCAAAACTGGTCTAAAAACATTTATAATCTGGTTACACAGCGAGCCAAAGTATTTGAAGGCGGTTCGATGGAATGGGTAGATGGAAATATTGGCTCTTTAGCTACTATGAAATATCCTACTTGTGTATTAGCTGGAGAAAATGCCAAGGGAACTTGTATTACGATTGCGGTTGGCGATGGCATACAACAAATTGATTCAGGTGCCAAAATGATTCATTTAGCACCGAATACAACAAGCCAGATTATTTCAAAGTCTATATCCAAAAACGGAGGCAAAACCAATTATCGTGGCTTGATTCGACATAATCCAAATGCCAATGGATCTCGAAGTAAAGTGGAATGTGATACTTTGATTTTAGACAACAAATCCAGCAGTGATACACTTCCAACCAATATCATGAAAAATCAGGACTCAACAATTGAACATGAAGCAACGGTTTCCAATATCAGTGAAGAACAATTATTTTATTTAATGTCGCGTGGTTTATCTCGAGCCAAAGCAACGGAAATGATTGTAATGGGATTTTTAGAACCATTTACTCGTGAACTGCCAATGGAATATGCCGTAGAATTGAATCGTTTGCTTCAATTGGATATGAGTGATTCCATTGGATAGAAAACAATATATCGAGCTTCGCTCGAATGTAGAAAATCGAGATGAAAAAGAACAACGAATTGTTCAGAAATTAGAGCCTTTTTTCAATGGAAACGTGGGTTTGTATGTTCCTATTCAAGGAGAAGTCAATTGTTTTGATGACTTTAAGCGATATAAACATTTGTTTTTACCTGTTGTTGAAGAAAACAATCAAATGAATTTTTATCCTTATAAAGGAAAACTCTATAAAGGAAAATTCAATACATTACAGCCTCGAAATCAAAATGCCATTGATCCACTGGATTTAGATGTTATTATTGTGCCTTTGGTAGGATTTTATAAAATGCATCGCATGGGTTATGGAAAAGGATATTACGATCGATATTTGAAACAAACCCAGGCTATTAAAATTGGTGTGGCCTTTGATTGTCAGGAAATGAATTCTATGGACATTAAAAAAACAGATGTTGCCTTGGATTTAATTGTAACGGAATCAAGAACAATATGGAGATAGAAAATGAGTGCAAGAGAAAATGCAAAACAGTTTTGGGAATTCTTTGAATCCATGGAATCACAAATTAAAGAAGGATTGATGAATCAAAACTATGCGATTTTAAATCCTTGTGTGGAAAAACTCGATGACATGTGTCAGGAAATGACTGGTTGTCATTTCTTTGTGGAAAATATTTATGATGACTTTGAAATTACTTTTGATACAGGACCCAATAAAACGTGTCAACTAATGGCGCAATTCTTTTCACAGATGGCACCTGTACATATCAAAAAAAGCTGGATCATAAATGATTGTCTTCCGCCTTTGTCTTCAAAAGCCGTTTTAGCTTCGATTCAAATTAAGGATGAACAATATTCTATACAGGATTTCTTTGTTTCCTTTGGAGTCGATGATAACCAGGATTTAGTGCATGCCAAAGTATATTGTCCAGGATATTATTTAATTGATAATACGGAAAATAAAAAAGAAATGAGTATGTATTTATTGGAATTGGCATTGGGACAAATCGCATATGAAGCATATTTATCGCACATTGATTTTATGGATGAACCAAAAGAAGTGGAACAATTTTGTCCGATCATTGATTTTTATGATCAATTAATGGATGTGGTAGAAAGAAAGGGCTGGAAACAATATAATTCACCATTGGACATTTATTCTGTATATCAGCCTATTCAAGATTTTGCGCATGATTCTTTGCGTAAAGACATGAAAATGATTTTTACAACGCATCCGATTTTATTAGAAGAAACGATTGAAAATCAGAATGATGTATTAGCGGATATGGAAAGTAAACAAGGAGAATATGGCTATATTTATTATTCAAATTTATATGGAAATAAACAAGATGCGCTTCTTCGTCAACAAATTTCTACTGTCATTCAAAAGCAATTGAATAAAAATGAAGTGGGAAAAGTCATTGGAGGGGCTATTGGAAAGAGTTATTCTTATATTGATATAGCTGTTTTTGATTCTTCTTTATTTGATATCATATTTCGAAAAATCAAGCGTCAGCTTGATGAAAAAGTGGAATTGTTTTATCAAAAATTTTAAACCGGGTATTCCCGGTTTTTTAAATAACTAATTGAAAAATCCATAAACAATATTGAATTTTTCATGGAAATCTCCTTTCACAATGTATAATAAAAATACATTGTTTGAAAGATTTATGAATTTTGTTGAGAACCTTAACTTTGAAGAAAAAGTATAACTAAAAAACAATCAATTAAAAATGGTCGAAAAACGCAGCAAACATGCGGAATTCGGCCTTTTAA
>NZ_JBJEEY010000111.1:0-7811 GCF_051873555.1 Floccifex sp.
CAGGAACACGAATCTTTGTTTTTGGAAGTTTGAGCATACCATTTCTGAGAACTGCGTCCTGATTGGTAAACAGGTAGGTGGTTGTATCACCTTTACCAAACCACTATTCTGGACAAACAGCTATTTTCTTGGATCAGTTGGCAGTCATACAACAGAGATTGTAAAAGAGTACATCCAAAACCAGTGACGCTGAATTCACCACCCCCTATGAGGACGGCGTACTCTTCTTATTGCTTATAGAAACACGTTCTAACCATTCATTGAAACAATCTTGTCCTGGTATTTCAATAGCTAAGTGAGAAAACCATTCATCTTTTGTAGCTCCATGCCAGTGTTTAATACCTGCTGGAATATTGATACAATCACCTGGTTTCATCTCAATAACTTCTTTTCCTTCTTCCTGATAATATCCTTTTCCAGCTACACAAATCAATATTTGTCCTCCACCATTTTTAGCATGATGAATATGCCAGTTGTTTTTACAACCAGGTTCAAATGTAACGTTATATATACTTATTTGTTGTGTTGAAACGGGAGCTAAATAACTTTTTCCAGTGAAATAAGGTGCATATGTATTGTTAGGCTCTCCAATTGGAAAAATCATTTTCTTGGCATGGGCTCTCATTTCTTCATTTTCATAAGGAAGATCGTTTTCATTTACTTTCCATATTTCTTTAGCTAAATTAAAAACAGCCCATCCTTTTGGCCATCCGACATAAAAAGCAACATGTGTAATAATGGCTGCAATTTCTTTTTGTGTAACACCATGGTCTTTGGCATTTTGTAGATGAAAACTTAAAGATGAGTCTGTAATTCCAGAAGCCATCAATGCGACAACTGTAATAATGCTTCTCGTTTTTAAATCAATATCTTGATTATTCCAGTTTTCTCCAAATAAAATATCATCATTATAATGCGCAAATTCTGGACCAAATTCATTTAGGGCTTTTCTGCCTGCTGTTTGTACTATTTTTTTCATAGGCTTTGTATCCATTCTATAACATTCTTTTTATTTACCTGATGAAATACTTTTCCTTCAATTATTGTTGCCTCACGACAAGAAGACTGTAATTCACAGACTGTATTTCCAAAGCCACTGCCTCCAGAAGTCGCAAATAAAATAATTTTTTTATTGGAGAAGTCATAGCTTTCTAAAAAGGTATTGATAATAGTAGGGGCAACATACCACCAAATAGGAAAGCCTAAATAGATTTCTTCGTATTCTTCTATAGAAATGTTTCTTTTCTTAATTTTTGGTCGAAAACTTTTATTTTTCATTTCCACACTGCTTCGAGAATTCTTATCCATCCAGTTTAAGTCTTCCTGAGTATAAACTTTTTCAGGTTCAATTTCAAATAAATCTGCCTTAAGTTCTTCCTTCAAGATTTGTGCTGCTTTTTTTGTTGTTTCGGTTGCACTAAAATACGCTACTAATTTTTTCATGTCATACCTCCAAAAAAATGTGTAAAAATTTTTACACATTTATTATAGGATTCTCTTTTTTAAAATGTCTAATACCTATATTCAATCGTTTTCTATGCCTTATAGGCATTAATCTCTTCAATGAATTTTCGCATAGCTAAAGAATAAGGAATATTTCTTTTCCAGGCTATAACGGTATTCGTACTTATATTTGGATATAATTTCTTTTGAATCAGTAAATCTTCTTTCCAATATTTAGCCGCTCCTTCAATAGATACAGGATATCCCAGTCCATGCATTGCCATAATGCCTGCATTTGTACCTAAATTACTTGTAAAAGAAATATTTAACGTATTGAAGTCTTTTCCAAACCAGTTTGCGAGTTCACTTTGCACATTGAGTCTTTGGGGAAGAATTAAAGCCTTATCCAATAAATCTTCTTTCAAGATATATTCTTTATTGGCTAAAGAATCATCGGGTCTCATGCCCACTACCCAGCAATCACTGTCTTTTATGCGAATATAATCTAGTCCTTCGGTATTGACTGGTTCTAGAAACAATCCAATATCAATCAATCCCTGGTTCATCATTTCATATATGGAATCAGCTGTAGCAGTATGCAATCGAATTTGCACTCTTGGATATTTTTCTTTAAATTTTTTACATATTTCAGCTAATATTTCAACAGCCGTAAATTCTCCACAACCAATGGTAATATTTCCTTCTACGTGTTCTTCTTTGGTCATTAATTCATTCATCATTTTTTCTTCTAAATCAATGATTTCCAAAACTCGTCTTTTTAATAATAAACCCGTTTCCGTTAATGTTACATTTCTATTTCCTCGAATAAAGAGCTCCTTTCCAATTGATTCTTCCAATTCTTTCATTTGTCTGGAAAGCGTAGGTTGCGTGATATTTAATTGTTTAGCAGCCTTGGTAAAATTTTGTTCCTTAGCGACCATTAAAAAATAACGTAAAATTCGAATATCCATATAAGTCCTTTCAATTCATCAATGATTTATAATACTTTCCAAAATCTGCTAAAGCATCCATGATCGGTAATAATTTTCTTCCTAAATCCGTTAATCCATATTCCACTTTCGGAGGATTTTGATGATAATCATGGCGATAAACGAGTCCATCTTCAATCATTTGGCGTAAACTATCTGTTAATACTTTTTGTGAAATGCCTTCTAAGTCTCTTTGAAGTTCATTGAAACGCCATGGACGAATTTGTAAATTACGAATAATTAATAATTTCCATTTTCCGCCAATCAAGTTAACCGAAGTTGCGACTGGACAAATTGGTAGTTCTTCTTTTGTTTTCATACTAAAATTTTAACACATTCATTTTATGGTGTACAGTAACAAAAAAGTGCGTACTTGTTTTTATATGTATATAAAATTATCATTATTTCGTAACTTAGGAGGAAAACATATGTCAAATTACACCAAAACAAATATTGGAAAGGAAGGTCGAGTTGAACTTCATGATGCTTTATCTTTAACAGGTGCTGAAGTGAGTATCAATACTTTACCAACTGGTAGTCATATACCTTTTATTCATTCTCATAAAAACAATGAAGAAATTTATGGTATTTTATCAGGTAAGGGAAAAGTTATAATCGATGATGAATGTATCGAAATAAAGGAAGGAGACTGGTTGAAAATCAAGCCTGTGGCTAAGCGTCAATTCTTCGCTAGTGAAAATTCATCCATTTCTTTTGTTTGTATTCAAGTCAAAGAAAATTCTCTGGATTCTTTTACAGTAAATGATGCCATTGTTTATTAGTCAAAAAGATGAAGATACAATTCTTCATCTTTTTTTATTCACTCAAAATAACATTTGTATGTTTTCGAATTTCTTCCACTTGTTCCAGGTCAGCTTGTGCATTGGTAATCAAAGCTGTTATGTCTTGCCAATCACAGATTTTGTATAAACTATTTCGACTGAATTTTGTATAATCAGCGACTATATATTTTTTATAGGCATGTTTTATGATGGTTTGATCGATAAAGGCATCGGATGAAGACGGTGTAGTGGGTCCATCAAAATTTGAAAATCCATCGGTTCCTATAAAAGCAATATCAACATGTATTTTTTCAATCGCATTGATTGTCCATCCTCCAAATACAGAAGAACTCTTTGAGCGAATTCTTCCTCCAAAAATAAAGACTTGATTATCTGAGTTTTGTAAAACATTTGCGACTGGCAAAGAATCAGTAAATATTTTGTATCCGGATTTCAATGCCAATATTTTAGCGATTTCAAGTGTTGTACTTCCTGTGGCAATAATAATTGAACAATTATCTGGTATTAATTCCATGGCTTTTTTAGCGATTGCTTGTTTTGACAAATTATTTTCTTCTTCTCGTACATTAAACGCATATTCAATGGCATTTTGTTTGATTGTTGCCCCTCCATGGCTTTTGATTAACAATCCCTGGTTTTCTAAATAACTAAGGTCTTTTCGTATTGTTTCATAGGAAACACCATATTTTTTGGAAAGTTCACTAACATAAACGGTTTCGTGAATCTTTAATTCTTCCATTATTTTTTTTCTTCTTTCTTCCATTAATTGCATCTTTTATTTCTCCTTTAAATAGATTACTTGTATTTTATCATAAGTTGGTTTTAGTTGGCAATATTTTATTTTATAGGTTTTAATTGTTATCAGAGTTGTTTTTAATTGGCTTTAATTGAAATTAAATCCTTATAAAACCAATTAAAAACAACTTTTACCTATTGACACCAACAAAAACAAAGTGTATATTAACACCGTAAGGAAGCTGGAAAGGGCTTCCATACAGAAATAGCAGCTGTTATAAAATCAATAAATTAAGAAAAAGGAGGAAGTTATGAAAACAAAGATTGCAATTGCTTGTGATGATTTGGGTTTTGAAAGAAAACAAGAAGTTATTCAATATCTTGTTTCCGAAAAAAACGCAGAAATTGTTTATGATCCAGTGAAATGTAAAGAAGATGGTATTAATACCTTTGCAAAACTGGCAGATGAAATGTCAGAACTAATCCAAAGAGATGTTTGTCGTCTAGGTATATATATTTGTGGAACTGGAATCGGATTCACTTGTCAAGCAAACAAGCATTGGGGAATTCGCGCTGTTCCCGTTAGTAATCCATATACTGCAAAGCGTGCAAGACTGAGCAACAATGCTCAAATCATCGGTTTAGGTTGTCGTGTAAATGGAATGGAATATACGAAAATGATCATCGATGCCTGGTATGATGAGCCTTTTGATTTTAAAACAGCTCGTCCAAATTCAAAAAAGAATTTACTGGAAGCCAAGAAAAGTGATGATGAATGTTTAGTAAAGCCTGTGTATGTATCATGGAACATGGGATTTACAGAAGATTAGGAGGAAACCATGGAATTCATTACTACATTTATTAACGATTTAGGTAATTTTATCTTTATCCCATTTATTTTTCTGATTTTTATGAAATTATTGAAGAGACCTTGGGCCGAATGCATTCGTTGTTCAATGAAAATCGGAATTGGATTTATTGCCTTGTCTATGACAGTGAACTTTATGCTTGATAAATTAGAACCTGCGATTCAAGGAATGGCAAATAATTTAGGTTCTTCTTTAAATGCGATTGACGTTGGAGGAGCAGCAACCGCAGTCATGGGATTTGGTTCAGAATTAGGAGCTATCATTATTCCGCTTTGTGTTATCATTAATGTACTCATGCTGGTTTTAAAATTAACAGACTGTGTAAATGTGGATTTATTCAATTTACATCAGAACGCATCCATGGGAGCTATTGTATATTATTATTCTGGTAGTTTATTATATGGAATTTTAACAGCTGGTTTATTTCATGTATGGGCATTAATTGCAGCTGATTTAGGTGCAGATCAAAATAATAAGTTCTTCAATTTACCAAAAGGTGTATCTATTTCCCATCCAGTCGCAAATACATATTTATTATTTGCGTATCCATTTAACTGGTTATTTGATCACATTCCATTTGTAAAGAACTGGAACGTAGCAGCTGAATCCATTCAAAAGAAATTTGGATTATTGGGAGATCCAACAATGGTAGGATTTATCATTGGTGTTTTAGTTGGATTAGCTGGATATGGTTTAGATGATCCATATACTTCTATTATTTCCAGTTTACAATTAGGAATGTATTTAGCTGCCATCATGTTATTGCTACCAAAAATGACTTCTATTATGATGGAAGGACTGGTTCCATTATCAAATGCAGCACGAAAATTACTTGTCAAGAAATTCCCAGATCGTGAAATCACAGTGGGAATGGATACTGCCTTAATTGTAGGAAATCCATCTGTAATTGCCCCTGCATTGTTGCTGATTCCAACAATTTTAATTATCGCTGTCATCTTACCTGGAAATATTGTATTGCCTTTAGGTGATTTATCACAATTTGTATTCTTTATTGCTTGTATGCTTCCAGTATTTAATGGAAACATCATTCGTACATGGTTATCCAGTGCTATTTTATTCGGTGGCGGTCTATATATTGCTTCTTGGATGGCTGTACCTACTACAGAAGTATTTATGAAATTCGGTGCAGGTGGCCAGGCAGGTGTCTTATATTCTTCTCTGAATCCAAGTGCCAATCCATTTACTGGTTTATTTGCAGTTTGTTCAAACGTTGGAATCGGTGCTTATATTTTAGTTGGTTTATTATTGGTTTCTATTGGATATTTATTACGTAGAAAACGCATGACTAAAAAAACAGTCGAAGCATAGAAAAAAAAGAGAAAAAAACATGAAAAAAGTATTAGTTGTTTGTGGAAATGGAATTGCATCTTCCTCTATTATGGTGGCAGCATTAAATGATTATTTACAAGAACAAGGTTTGTTCGCTGAAGTTGACAAAGCATCTTTGATTGATTTATGTGGAGAGGCCGGTGCAGCTCGCATCAATTCCTATGATTTGCTTGTATCATCTACAAAAATTGACAATCCAAGTGTAACTATTCCTGTTATTATTGGTGTTGGTTTATTGACTGGAATTGGAGAAGATGAAGTTTTAGAAAGTATTAAAAAAGAACTTCTTAAATAGGTGAGACAATGAATATATTTTTTACAGAAAAAAATGTTTCTTCAAACAAAGAAGCTATCCAAATTGCAGGGCAAAAATTATTAGATAATCAATGTGTTATCAAAGGCTTCATTGAAGCTTGTATTAAAAGAGAAGATCCTTTTCCAACTGGATTAGAACTTCCTTCTGGACAAGCAGTTAGTATGCCTCATGGGGAATCACAATTCGTTTTACAAGATAGTATCAGTATCGTAAGAACACCGGATCCTGTTATTTTTCATAGAATGGATGATCCTGGACAGGAAATACAATGTCAATTAATTTTTAATCTTGCTCTATCTTCTGGAAACAAACACATTCAAGTATTACGACAATTGATGAGACTTTTCCAAGATGAAGTATTCATCAATCATTGTTTGCAATATACAGAAGAACAAATTATTCATTATATGCATCAGCAAATAGACGTGAATGATCATGAATAAACAAGGAAAAATAATTATTGATGAATTAACAATTGTGAATGAAAAAATAGACGAAAAACAAATCAATGAATTCATTCGCTACATTCATCAATCAAGTCACATTTTTTTAACTGGCGCAGGACGTTCAGGATTGGTTATACAGTCATTTGCGAATCGATTACTTCATTTAGGATACTCGATAAGCGTTGTCGGAGAAATCAGTTGTCCACACACAAATCAAGGTGATTTATTAATTATCAGTTCTGGATCTGGTGAAACAAAAAGTTTGATTTCACAGGCACAGACCGCAAAAGAAAATGGATTAAATATTGTATTAATTTCAACAAATAATAATTCCTCTCTAGCACATTATGCTAATTTAATTATAGTGATTCCTGTTCAATCTAAAGATACAGAAGGTTTTACAGTACAACCAATGGGTACATTATTTGAACAGTCTTCTCTTATTTTATTTGATAGCATTGTATTAAAACTTATGAAAGACAAAAAAGAAACCAATAAAACGATGCGTCAAAGACATGCGAATATCGAATAATCTATAAACAAAAAGTCTGTTACATATTTGCTTTGTAACAGACTTTTTGTAGATATGATTTGATTCAATCTTCGCTTTTGTTGTTAGTTATGAACATCAATAAAAAGCCAATAATTCTTTAACATAATCCACATCACAATTTAAAGCTTTCGCAATAAATTCATCCTCAGAACCCATCTTTTTTAAATTCTGAACCAATGTAACTTTTTCTTCCAGTTTTCCTTCGGCTTTTCCTTGAGCTATGCCTTCAGCTATCGCTTTATTTCTAAATTGTTCTAAAGCTTCACACATATCACTTTCCTCCAAATCTATTGTTTTAGCTCTTTTT
>NZ_JBJEEY010000112.1:0-1673 GCF_051873555.1 Floccifex sp.
CTTTCATCTTATCATATTTAGAAATCATCATTTTGGTTATTTTTTACATCATTTCATTTATTATTTACATATAATCAATTGTGAAAACAAAGTGACATAAAAAAATGTGTGGCTTTCCATTTTAAGTCATTCAAAATATCTGAAGTACCGAGAGGACAAATTAGTAGTTCATGTTTTTTTAAATAGACGAAAATTCTTTGTATTCTTTTATCGTAAATGATGACATAGTTTATGAGTAGACATTTATTAGGTTTTCCTATATTTTATAAATATGATTTTACATTTATATAATTGGGGTGGAAGAGAATAAATTTCTATTTTCTTGTTTATGTAAAATATAAAGGAGAAAAAGAAATATGAATGCATTTTATTTAGAACCCATTACCAATCAAAAAGATAAATCCATTTTTATAAAAGAAGTGCAAATTGCTTTTCAGAAAGCTTATGAAAATGAATATGGTCCATATGATCAAATGATTCTTCCTATCGAAGACATTGAAAAATCATTTAATGCACCTGGTTCAATAGCTTATTTTGCCTGGGAAAACAAAAAGAGAGTAGGGGGTGTTATTGTTGTTATTAATGAAAACACACAATACAATTTTCTTCATCTTTTATATGTAAATCCATGGATTCAAAATGCGGGATACGGTTATAAAATCTGGAAATCTATAGAAAAAATATATTTAGATACAAAAATCTGGGAAACACATACACCTTATTTTGATAAACGCAATATTCATTTTTACGTAAATCGTTGTGGATTTAAAATTGTGGAATTTTTCAATTCTAAACATAAAGATCCTCATCAACAGGATGAGACCACTGGAAATATTCCAGCAGAAAATAATTTATTTTTTCGATTTGAAAAAGAAATGACAAAGAGTGTAGTTTGAATCCAATTCAAACTACACTCTTTCATTAAAAATCAATATAAAGCCAATAATTCTTTAACATAATCCACATCACAATTTAAAGCTTTCGCAATAAATTCATCCTCAGAACCCATCTTTTTTAAATTCTGAACCAATGATACTTTTTCTTCCAGTTTTCCTTCGACTTTTCCTTCTGCTTTTTTTTGTTTCCAAATCTTTCTAAAGCTTCACACATATCATTTTCCTCCACATTTCCGGTTTTCAATTGTTTGACAGCTTCTTTAAGTTCTATCGTTTTCATATCTCGATAATCACTGCATCCAAAGTCATACATCAATAAACCCAGCTCATCACTTCCTCGATATTGTCCATTGACAACCATTAAATGCATTCGATCATTAAATGGACTGTTATCTAATTGTTTAATTGTTCTTTCTACTTGATAAACTGGAAATCCCTTTTTATAGATATCTTCTTCTGTTATAAAGATGACATGGATTTCTCTGCATTCATCATATCTCATATTCTTCTTTAAATATTCGATATCCAGAACACTGGCATAGTAGCGAAGTCTTTCGGGTTTGGCATTGTTTCTTTCCATTTCGATATCGTATATATTTCCTTTTGTATCTTCAATAATGACATCACAAACAATAGATTTAGACAACACCTGTTTTAGATCTTTTTGGATTTCATATCTTTTGATTTGTATATCCGTTTGATTCAATACAATATTCAATACTTTTTCTAATAATTTCTTATTGTTTCGAAACAATATACGCATGAACAGATCATCAA
>NZ_JBJEEY010000113.1:0-7741 GCF_051873555.1 Floccifex sp.
ATTCACTCCTATTTATGATTATAAATAGTTTATATACTTTTTCAAGGAAGTTTTTACATAATCAACAACTTTTTTAAGGGACTTTTTTTAATATTGACAACTTTTTGATTTAAAAAAACAAATGAAAGCATGACAATTGAAGAAATAAATAAAGAATATGGAAAAATAAAATATTCAACAAGTGAAATGTATTGAATTGATTATATTTATGAATCTTAGAAGCAAAATCAATTGTATTAGATAAGAAGGCGTATAAATACTTCGAATAATAAAACAATCAAAACTTTAAAACAGGGTGCTTAATGCACCCTTCTATTATAAAATACCAGTAATCATCATAGTCGATATGATTTCTTCGACTTCCTCTTCATTTATTTCTTCACTCGTATTTTTCGTTTCTTCTTCTTTTTTCATACAAACATCCTATCTAAAAATAAATTGAATTCCTATACTTAAAGTAAACGCAATAATGAGTGCAATACTATATTTCACTGGCATTGGTAAATTCACAACAATGTCTCTATGCTTCAATTTATATAATAAACCACTCGCATGTAAAAAAATCATGAAAACAGTAACAGGTATCAAAGCTGTACAATATAAAGAAATAAAACATATTAAGTTAGATGATTTAATGGGAATGTACTCTAGTATGATTGAAACCACAATCGCAATGGTTCCAATAAAACTTATATTACGAATATTTTTAATCATCGTTTCTTTTTCTAAAGTCGCATAAATTGCCATGCCTTCGACTGTTTCTTTTACTTCTTCCATTTTCTCACTTTTCCTTTCTCCATTGATTATTTCTAAAATCGATACCTCATAGAATTCAGAAATCTCCACTAATATACTTATATCCGGCATATTATTTCCCGTTTCCCATCGAGAAATCGTTCGATTGGATACATTTAGTTTTTCAGCCAATTGTTCTTGTGTTAAGTGCTTTTCTTTTCGAAGTTTTTTTAAAAAACTTCCAATTCTTTTTTGATCCATATCCGGTACCTCTTTTCGCTATCAAAATATCATGAAAAATCGATTCATAACACGACATAAAGCGAGAAAATGACGTATTTATTTAAATTGTTTCAAATATTCATTGACAGATCGTGTCATTTCCATTGAAAATTCACTGTTATATTTTCTTTTACAAAAAGCCTGAATCCAGGCATCATAGTTTTCTTCTTTACAATTCTTTTTCAACATATTGTATAAATCTTCTTCCTTTAGTTCTTGATACATATTTTCATGGACTAAATATTTCAAATCCACTCTCTTTGGTTTTTTTCGATTAATTTGAGATACAGCTGGATATCCAAAAACCAGCATACAAGCCGGAAATACATAGTCTGGTAAATGCAATAATTCTCTTTGAATTTCTATATTTTCCATAATATCTCCAATATAACAAGAACCAATATCATAAGATTGAGCAGCTACCACGGCATTTTGTGCAGCAATACACGCATCATCTATAGCCAGTAATAAATCTCCTGTCCCTGGTTTTCTAGGCTTACAATTGGCATATGTAAACGCATCGTACCATTTTTTACAATCTGCACAAAAAATCAATACAAGTTTTCCTTGTTCAATAAACGGCTGATGATCACAGGATTCACTTAATTGATGCAACAAAGAATGATCTGTAATTCTAAGAATTGTATATAGTTGTTGATTGCCTGCACTTGGTGCCTGAGAAGCACTCATTAATATTTCTTGTACAATGTCTTCTTCAATTTCTTGTTCTGTAAAAATACGAACACTTTTTCTTTTAAATAATTGCTGAATGACTTCATTCATTTTTATCACCTCTAAAAAATATAATAAACCCATTGACACAAAAGATAAATACGCTATAATTGGTATAACCAATGTGGTTATACCAATTAGGAGGAAACATGAAAAGTGCAAGAGACATTGCCCTGGATTATTTCTTACAGGAAATCAAAAACGGCCATTTAAAACCCGGTGACAAAATCCAGAACGAGCGACAACTCTCTGTTGATTTAGGAATTTCTCGTGTTCCTTTACGAGAAGCCATTTGTACTTTATCAACACTGGGCATATTAGAAGTTCGTCAAGGAAGTGGTACCTATGTTGGTCAAAATGATTCCCATATTTTTTCCAATATTATTAAAAAATATGGATTATTTAACCGTGCTATGGTCGATGAAGTCTTTGAAGCTCGTATTTTATTTGAAGCCGATGCCGCTAAATTAGCTGCCATCAATCGAAATGAACAAGATATTTTGTGTTTAAATGAAGCTCTTTTGGATCATGAACAAGCATTGTCTTTATATGATCAAGGAAAAATCACAGAAGAAGAAATGATGGAATTTGATGGAAAAGTGCACTTAGGCATTGCAGCTAGTTCTCACAATCAATTTCTTCTTCAAATTATCGAAGCCATTCGACATGTCACACAAGAAGAAGATTATTTTTCTAAAGAAAATACCAATGACTTTGATCATTTCAAAAAATCAAAGGAAATGCATAGAAAAATTGTCAAAGCCATTGAAAATCAAGATGAAAATCAAGCGTATGTCTTGATGCAAGAACACATTTTACAAGTAAAGAATGCCTTAAACATGGAATCAATCAGGAGGAAACAACAATGAAAACATTAAACTGGGCCACTTTAGGATGCGGCGTAATCGCCAATCAATTAGCACAAGCTTTACAAGCACAGGGAAGAAATTTATATAGCGTAGCTAATCGTACACATGACAAAGCCATTGAATTTGCGAATACATACAATATTGAAAAAGTCTATGATTCAATTGATGATGTATTTGAAGATGAAAATGTGGATATTATTTATATTTCTACACCACACAATACACATATTCAATATTTACGCAAAGCATTAAAAGCCAAAAAACACGTATTATGTGAAAAATCGATTACATTAAATACAGAAGAATTAGAAGAAGCAATTCAATTGGCAAAAGAAAACAATGTATTATTGGCTGAAGCCATGACGATTTTCCATATGCCAATTTATAAAAAATTAAAAGATATTTCTTCTACTTTAGGTGACTTAAAAATGATTCAAGTTAATTTTGGAAGTTATAAAGAATACAATATGAATAACCGCTTCTTCAATCCAAAACTCGCTGGCGGTGCCCTTTTAGATATTGGTGTTTATGCTCTGTCTTTAACACGATATTTCATGTCATCTTGTCCAGATCAAGTTACATCGCAAGTGAAAATGGCACCAAGTGGAGTGGATGAACAAGTGGGTATTTTATTAACAAATCCAGATGGTGAAATGGCAACCATTGCTTTAACGCTTCATGCCAAACAACCAAAACGCGCTATGATTGCTTATGATAAAGGATACATTGAAATATATGAATTCCCTCGTGGGCAACAAGCTACTATTACATATACAGAAGATGGACATAAAGAAGTCATTGATTGTGGACAAACTTCTTGTGCTTTACAATATGAAGTCAATGACATGGAAGATGCAATTGTAACAGAAAATACAAATATGTTGTTAGAATATAGTTATGATGTTATGAAAATTATGACAGATTTAAGAAAATCATGGAATTTTACCTATCCGGAGGAACAATAAAATGGAATATAAACGATTTGAAAATACAATTATTGCTCGTATTGATAAAAACGAAGAAATATTAGAACAAGTCAAAGAAATTGCGATAAAAGAAAATATTAAACTAGCTTCTATTCAAGCTTTAGGTGCTATCAATGATTTTACAGTTGGTGTATTTAAAGTCGATGAAAAGAAATATTATGCCAATTCTTTTCAAGGAAACTATGAAATTGTATCTTTAACTGGAACCATTAATACCATGAACGACAAATACTATTGTCATCTTCATTTAAGTGCAGGAAACGATCAAGGACAAGTCTTTGGAGGTCATCTAAATAAAGCCATTGTATCGGCAACTTGTGAAATGGTTATTCAAATCATAAATGGAAAAGTGGATCGAGTTTTTGATGAAGAAGTTGGATTAAATGTTTATAAGTTTTAAAAAAATACAGGGTAATGCATATACATTACCCTTATCTATTTTCTGGATTAACATGTACCATAATATGCTTAACCCTTGAAAACTGTGTTTCTACACTATCATGAACTTGTTCTGCAATTTCATGGGCTTCTTTCAATGTATAGGAACCATCTACACAAATTTCAATATCCACATAGATTCTATTTCCAAACAATCTCGTTTGAAGCAAATCAATCCCTTTGACTTCATCATGCTTCATTACACATTCTTTAATCTGTGTTTCTGTTTGTTCATCACAAGCATGATCCACCATTTTATCAATCGCGTCTTTGAAAATATCCCAGGCCGCCTTAACAATAAAGAAAAAGATAACAAGACTGGCAATACTGTCCATAACAGGATAGCCCATACGTGCACCAGCAATACCAATTAAAGCTCCAATCGATGAAAAAGCATCGGAGCGATGATGCCAGGCATCTGCCATCAAAGCACTGGAATCAATTTTTAAGGCATAATGTCTTGTATACCAGTACATGGCTTCTTTTACAGCAATTGACACAATTGCAGCAATCATGGCAAGCATCCCCGGTATCTGAATTTGGCTATAGTCTCCTGATAAAATTGTCTGTAAAGCTTGTACACCAATGGCACACCCTGTTAGAAACAGAATAGTTGCTAATACAATAGCCGCAACACATTCCATTCTTTCATGCCCATATGGATGTTCTTTATCGGGTTTTCTTGAAGCAAGGTGCACTCCAATAATCACAACAACGGTACTAAACACATCCGATGCCGAATGTATTGCATCAGAAATCATCGCATTGGAATGTGCAATAAAACCTGCAAGAAGTTTGATCACTGACAATACAACATTGGCAATAATCGATACAAAAGATACTTTGTTTGCTGTTTTCTGAAATTCATTTTCCATACGTTTACCGTCCTTTCAATCTGGTTACTCCAGCAGCTGACATGTGAGTAAACAAAATAAAAACCCACGTTCAGTTTGACTGTCCCGTGGATTGAATAACCACTGTCACTGTGTGACCCGACCCCATGACGATATGCACGGTCTGTTCAGTTCGTACTGTAGATAAAATGCAGTGCAAAGAGTAAATAAATTTTTACATACAGAAAAAGAAATGTCAACTCAAACAAGAAAAAGTGGTATATGAATCCCACATCTTCATATAAGGAAGACAAAAAAACAACCTCATGATTTTTGAAGGTCAACTTTGATTTCATCTAGTTTTAAATATTCAAATAAAGAGATAGTATCATTTGCTATCTCTTTTTGATTATTAAATTTTTTATACAGTTATAGAAAAGTCTTGTGATTAAAAAATTTTTATATTTCGCAAATTTAATATTTTTCGTTTTTGCGAAATCAAACACTTTCAGTATAGAAGATAATCTGGTTAAGAATATATAAAATAAGAAACACAGGTAAGGTGCTTCTTATTTTATCTAACAAACCAATTGATAATTACACATTTATAGCAAAAATCCATCAATGTATTCTTTTTTCTCGATCTTTATTTTTTCTCTAGTATAAATGCAATTTTTTATGGTTAAAATCTACAAGTTATAGTTCTTTTCCGTATTGTGTATCACTACACCGGAATCCAGTCGGTAACCCAACGAGCTTGAGTTGCATTCCATTATCTTTTATATTGTTTCCCGTTAATAGTTTTATATACCCATTCTAAAATATCCGCCCTTGTCTCTATTGTATTCGTTTTAAGTTGAGAATTATTTTCAATGTTAGACTGAGCAAAAGCAGTGATAGTAAATGTCGAAATGAGTGCACAGCAACTCATACATATAACAATTAATTTTTTCATTTTAATCCTCCGTTTCATTAATAATAGGTAAATTCGAATATAATTCATCATTAATGTCATCAATTTTTTCAAACTTTCCTTCAATAAAAAGACTATATGTTCCATCTGCATGTTTTAAAATGAAACTTTCTTTTACGGAATCAGCTGGTTTTGTCGTATAGTTGTCAATTGGAGGAGGAGTATAAGCCTCAAATACAATACTATTCGTAGTAAAAGGTAGTAATAAAATCAAAAATAGTAGTAACCAATTTGTATTTTTTCTGTAATTTGAATTTAGTAAATAATTAATACGATAAGATAAAACATTCTCATCATCCCCAATAAAAAAACTAGAAGAGACCGGCAAAGTATTAGCTATAGTATGACTATTTTCAATCATAAATTTTTTTAGTATAATCAGCACATTTGTATAACAAACCAGTTGTGTCTTAGAATAATTCTTTGTAACCTGTTGGTCAACCCTCATTTCCAAAGCAAGCTGAATTTTTTTTGAAAACCAATATACCGGTGGAAACCACCAATAAATAATCTTTATAAGATTAACAACTTGTTTTATCCAGTTATCATGATTTTTAATATGTTGCGTCTCATGTTTTATAATATCTTGGATTTCAGAATCCTTAAATTCCATTATTGGCAGAAAAATAACTTTTTTTAAACCAATAACCATAGGAGAATCAATTTCATCTGTAAACCAGACAGAATAATTGTATTTGGGAGAGGTTTCAATATAATCACCAACACATTTATGTATACTTCTACTCTTTAAAATGCAAAATATTAGATTACATTTTTTAATATTCTGTATATACCGAATGAATTGAACAATTATTCCAATACACCAGATTAAACATAATAAATTTAAGACTGTAAAAGATGCATAGATTTCAAATTTTAAAAAATCTCGTACATAATTCATTACCCACGGGAAAGGAATAGTAATTGTAAATGCATATTCAAATGGCAAAAATAAGCGAAGAATAATTACTATTGCCAAAAGAATCATGATATCCATTCTTAAAAATCGAATTAATTTTTTTTGTGTAATGAATAATTCAAACAATAAAATTAAAGCAGTACTCATAACTAAAGTAATTAAAAATGATGAAACTGAAAAAAGCATGTGTTTATTCCTCTAATTCCTTACATTTTTTTTCAATCAAAATTTGTAATTGTTTTAATTCGTCTAAGTTTTTATTGTGATCAATCAAAGAAGAAGTAAGATCGAAAGTGTTGTTGTTTCCTAATAAAAATTGAAGATAATCAGCTTGTTTAACCACAGGTGAATAAAGTCGTGTAAGTACAGTATTAGAGTAGCCGATATCTTCAATCTTAATAAACTGCATTTTAAGCAAGGTTTTTAACACTTGTTGAACCGTGTTCATATTTAGTGAATCATTTTTATTACAAATTTGATTGGCTGATAATGGTAAATCAGAACTCCAAAGTACAGACATCACTTCATTCTGTCGTTTTGTGAGAAGTTTTATTTTCATAATAAAGTTATTCCTTCTTTTTATAAATTGTAACTAATATATTATAAAATTACAATATTAATAATTTAATAATATTGATATTGTAATTTTTTACTGTATCAATTAAAATATAATTAAAGATAACGTTATCCATAAATAAGGAGGTTATATCATTAAAAAATGATTAAAAAGTTATTGTGTTCATTTACTTCTCTATTTATATTTTTTTCTGCTACACCTATCATGGCAACAGAAAATACGACTATCGGAGATGCAGTAGTTATTGATACTTTATCAGATAAAATGAATGAATCATATGTTATTGATGAAAACGGCAATCAATTAGGAAGTCTTTCAACAGAAGTTGCCAGTGTAGAAGTTGTATATGATGGTGCATGGTCTGGAATGCGTGCTACAAATGTTCCTAGAACCATTA
>NZ_JBJEEY010000114.1:0-38792 GCF_051873555.1 Floccifex sp.
CCCCTATTCCTTTTACATTTTTTATGTCTTCTAAAGATTGAAAAGATTGTTCTTTACGGTATTCAATGATTCGATTGGCTAAAGCAGGTCCAATGCCTGGTAGTGTTTGTAGTTGTTCATAACTAGCAGAATTAATTGAAATTTTATTGTCTTCTTTTTTTAATACTACAATTACGTCTTGATCTAAAACAACTTGATTTAAATTCAAATGATCTGTACTTCCTAGTTGTGTTAAACCTTGTGCCATGTCGATTACATCTTGAATTGTCGCATCATAATCAACGATATAAACACCTGGTTTATTAACTTCACCTTTGATTTCTACTTGTTTTGTGCTTGGTTTTAATGTATCAAGTGATACCAAAGTATAGCGGTTAAAGAAAGAAAAACAAAATAAAAATAAGAAAAGAAAAAAGAGAAGGAATTTTTTCATAAGACTCACCCTTCTCTTTTATTCGTAAAAAATTTGAATTTGTAAAAATTTTTTTATTGAATGGAAACAATTTTTACATCATATGGTTCTTCAACACGTTTTACAGTGCAAATATCGCCTACTTTGTGATCTAAAATCACTTCTGCTAATGGTGTAATATTCGATAATTTTCCATTTAATGGATCGGCTTCTACAGAACCTACAATATTGAATGATTTTTCTTCATTTTCCGACAAATCTAAAATCGTCACATAAGAACCAATCTTTACAACATGTGCTTTTCCTTTTTTGGCTGATTCATCAATGATTTCTGAATTCTTAATTAAAGCTTCTAATTCACGAATACGCGCTTCGACTTGTCCCTGGTGTTCACGAGCGGCATCATAGTCGGCGTTTTCTGACAAGTCCCCTTGTGCTCTGGCTTCTTGTAACTCGACAATAACTTCTGCACGAGTGACATGGACTAATTGTTCATATTCCTTGACTAACGCGTCATATCCTTCTTGCGTTACATAATTTTTTTCACTTGCCATTTTGATTCACTCCTTGTTTTTTGCACTAGGAATTATAACATAGAATGTTGAAATATCAAATTATAATCCTAAATTCAATTGATCACAAATTTGCTGATGTTCGTCAAATGTTTTTGAATAATACACTTTTCCATCGCCATGTATATCGGCAGCAAAATAGAAATATTCATTTTCTTCTGGATGTAAAGTAGCTTCAAAAGCATCTTTTCCTGCATTTAAAATTGGTCCAACAGGAAGTCCATCATATAAATATGTATTATATGGAGAATCTATATCTGTTTGTACTTCACAATCCGTTGGATCGTTAAAATCATCGTATAAAGCATAACAAACAGTCACACTGGATTGCATGCGCATTCCATTGTTTAATCGATTATAGAATACACCTGCAATACTTGGCATATCTTCTTTATATCCAGACTCAAATTGAACAACAGAAGCCAGTGTTACAATTTCATGAATGCTATATTCACTTTGATTAAAATCTTCTTTATATTCTTGATACATTTGATTGAATTGATTCAATAGAATATGTGTAATTTCTTCGATGGAAGCATCAGCTGGAATGGAATACGTTTCTGGAAATAAATATCCTTCTAATTTAATTTTATATTCAGCTTTATTAATTTCATCAAAATTTAAAAATTCATAATCGTTGCATAAAGATTTTAATATTTCTTCATTGTTCCAGTAATCAATGATTTCTTGTTGATTATAATCAAAATTTTGCGAAATAATTTCTGCAATTTCTTTTGCCCACTTTCCTTCTGGAATGGTAATAGAGACACTATCTTCAAAGGCATGATTGGAATTGGATAAATATTCTAATATTTCATCTAAATTCATGCCATCATTTAATGTATAATTTCCAGCATAATAGGATACATTTCCTTTTAATTTAACATACAAAGAAGCAAATGAAGAACCATGAATCATTTCTATTTCTTCTAAGTTATTTAAGACAGATTGAAAGGATTCTCCCTGTTCAATGACCAATACCTCTTGTTTTTCTCCATTTCCAACTGGTGAAATCATAGAACGTATATAGAAAATGGATCCTAATAAAATTCCAATCAACAATAAAAGAATCACAATTAAAATAATTTTACCTTTATGACTTTTCTTTTTACGCATCTTCTTCGTCCTCAACAAAAGTATTAATGACTTCTTCAACCATATCCCATTCTTCATCGGATTGAATTGGATATAAATTTCCCTGGTCATCATAAATCGAAGCAAATACGTCACTCAAATCCCCATCAGGGTCTTGATATACAACATATTGTTTTTTGGTTTCATCACTGTCAAATGTGAATAAGATTATAAATTTCTTTTCATTTCCATTTTCGTCTTTCACATACAAACAATTTGAATCTAACATAAATAAAAGTTCCTTTCTAAAATCAAAAAGAGGGTAATATTTGAATTTACCCCCTGTTTTTTAAACTATCCAAATAATTTTGAAGAATTTGTACAGCTGCCATCTGATCAATGATTTTTTTTCGTTTTTTACGCGAAACATCCCCTTGTATCAATAATCTTTCAGCACTGACAGTTGTTAATCGTTCATCCCACAAAGTGACATGATAACCTTCTTTTTCCAGTTCATTGGCAAAATCTATAGACAATTGTCCTCGAATTCCAACATCTCCATTCATATGTTTTGGAAGCCCTAAAACAACTTCATGAATATTTTGTTCTTCTAATAAATCCAGCAACTGGTCAAAACAATCATCGTAATCATCTTGTTCAAAACGAAGCGTCGTTAATGCTCTTGCCAAAAATCCAGTGTTATCACTAATCGCAACGCCACAAGTTTTACTGCCAAGATCAAGTCCAATAATACGTCCCATTATTTATCCAAATATGCACGCACAAGTTCTTCAATAATTTCGTATCGTTCAATTCTTTGAATTAAATTTCGTGCATTTTTATGAGAAGAAATATAGGCAGGATCATTACTGAT
This sequence comes from Floccifex sp., assembly GCF_051873555.1. Taxonomy (GTDB): domain Bacteria; phylum Bacillota_I; class Bacilli_A; order Erysipelotrichales; family Erysipelotrichaceae; genus Floccifex. The sequence continues at coordinate 2,933 of NZ_JBJEEY010000114.1, forward strand.
TAAGTAACCGGCAATTTGATTTTCGGAATTATAGCCTCTTTCTTCTAGAGCATTACTCACTTCTTTAAGAATCATCTTAATATTTTCTCTTCGGATGTCTTCTGTGGTAAAAGTCATAGTTTCAGTAACGTCTTTCATAATATCAACTCCTTAACTTATCTCATTATACTAAAGAAAAGACAAAAATGAAAGTGATTTCATCTTTGTCTAATAGTTTTACCATTTTTTGTTCATTTCAAAGAATAATTTACACAATATATAAATCAAAATGTATGATTCATGAAAACTGATAAAATGAATTATGGTCAAAGCTTGTCTCTTGGTCGATTCCTGTGAGGTATGATAAATCCTCATTTCATTAGATGATGACAGGATTACTTTTCTTGACCTTGTTAACTTTTATTTTCAAAAACTTTAATTTAATTCTAAATCATTATGATAAAGATACACAAAATAAAAATTAGCTACCAATCATTTAAGATTGTGTAGCTATTTTTACTTCATTTATAAGGGCAAACTTTTCATTAATAGAATATCATCTTTTATCAAAATTATATTATAAACTTTGAATAAAATTTTGAATGGATTGTAAAGCATCATCTACTTTGGAAACATCTTTACCACCAGCCTGAGCCATATCTGGTTTTCCACCACCATTTCCCTGGCAAATCTGAGCCGCTTGTTTTACCAATTGACCAGCATGAATACCATTCTTAACCGCTTGTTTACCAGCTCCTGCTACAAATACAATTTTATCATTGTTGACGTTAGCAAAGAAACAAACCGCATTTTCGTCTTGTCCTTTAATATTGGATACAACATCTTTTAAAGCTTTTGCATCCATTCCATCGACTTTTTTAATCAAAACATTGAAATGAGAAATTGGCTTGCATTCTTCAATCCATTGATTGGCTTTTAAAGTAAAGATTTGATTTTTTAAGTCTTCAATTTCTTTATTTAAAGCTTTCATTTGATCATAAGCATTCTGTACTTTTTCATCAATGTTTTTAATTCCTTTTGATTTTGCACTTAATGCGATATTTTCTAACATCTGATGTTCATTTGCCACTTCTTTATATGCTTCATATCCCGTTTTAGCTGTAATTCTTCGTGAATCCGATCCAATACTTTCTTCAGAAATGATTTTACAGAAACCAATTTGAGCCGTATTTTCTACGTGACATCCAGCACAGAATTCTTTTGATACATCTCCCATAGAAACTACACGAACCACATCACCATATTTTTCATTAAATAAAGACATGGCTCCTGTTTTCTTTGCCTCTTCAATGGCCATCATTTCTTTTGTAACAGCATAACCACTGGAAATATATTCATTCACTAAGGCTTCCACTTGTGCTAATTGTTCATTTGAAATTTTTTCAAAATGAGAAAAGTCAAAACGTAAATATTCATCACAAACATAGGAACCCGCCTGATGAATATGAGATCCTACTACTTTTTGTAAAGCGGCTTGTAATAAATGTGTACAAGAGTGATTGGCTGTTGTTTTTCTTCTTAAATCTTCATTCACTTGGCAAGTTAATTCCATTCCTTGTGTTAGAACACCTTCTTCAATTTCAATGGAATGTAAATGTTGTTTATTCGGCGCTTTTTGTACATCAATCACATTGGCTTTAAATTCCGAATTTTTCATCCATCCTTTATCACAGACTTGTCCACCGCTTTCAGCATAGAAACAAGTTACATCTAAAATAACTTCTCCACAATCACTTAAGGAATCAACTTTTTGTCCGTCTTTGAATAATCCAATGACTTTGGCTGTACAAGACAATTGATCGTATCCAATAAATTCAGATGGAGATGTAAATTCCATTAAATCCTGGTGTTGTTTACTAAACGAATCTTTATTATTACGTGCAGCACGTGCACGTTCTTTTTGTTGATTCATTTGTTCATCAAATTCTTCACGATTGACTTGTAAACCATTTTCTAAAGCAATTTCCTGTGTCAATTCAAATGGGAATCCATATGTATCGTATAACTTAAAGACGACTTCTCCACTTAATGTATCTTTTGCTTTCTTAATTTCTTCATCCAATAAAGCTTGTCCATTTTTTAATGTTTTTCTAAATGTTTCTTCTTCAATTTTGATTAATTTTTGATTAAACGCAACATGTTCTTGAAGATATGGATAAAAATCTTTCATATTATCGGCCACTACAGGTACTAATTTATATAAGAAAGGTTCATCCAAACCAAGTTTTAATCCATAACGAGCTGCACGACGAAGTACACGACGAAGAACGTAGCCACGTCCTGAATTTGAGAAATTTGCACCATCGCTTAATGCAAACGTAATTGTACGTACGTGATCGGCAATGACACGATAGGCCATTTTATATTCGCCTTCATATGGATAGTTTGCCATTTTTTCTGTCGCATGAATAATTGGCAAAAATAAATCTGTATCAAAATTTGTTTCTCCATCTTGAATCAAAGCCACTAAACGCTCCAATCCCATTCCGGTATCAATATTTTTCTGTGGCAATTCTTTATATTCTTTTCGATCCATTTCTGGATTGCAGTCATATTGAGAAAAAACAACATTCCAGACTTCAATATAACGATCGTTTTCCATTTCTTCAAAAAATAATTTTTCGCCCAATCCTTCTGGATCGTATTTTGGACCACGATCGAAGAAAATTTCACTATCTGGTCCTCCAGGACCTTTTCCGATTTCCCAGAAATTTTCTTTTGTTTTTAGAATATGACTTGGATCCACTTTACAGTTTTCAGTCCAAATGCGATATGCATCTTGATCATCAATATAAACCGTAATATATAGTCTTTCTTTATCAATACCCATCCATTCATCACTTGTCAAAAATTCCCATGCGAATGGAATGGCTTCTTCTTTAAAATAATCACCAATTGAGAAATTCCCTAACATCTCAAAGAATGTATGATGACGTGCAGTCTTACCTACATTTTCAATATCATTTGTACGAATGCTTTTTTGTGCATTGGCAATGCGATTACAACGAGGCTTTTCACTTCCATCAAAATATTTTTTTAAAGCCGCTACCCCTGCATTGATCCATAATAAAGTTGGATCATTGTTTGGGACTAAAGAAGCTCCTGGTTCAATCATATGTCCTTTACTTTTAAAATAATCCAAAAACATTTGTCGAACTTGATTTCCTGTTAATTGTTTCATATTTTCCTCCAATAAAAAAAACGTTCCTGTTTCTAGGAACGTAAAATTACGCGGTACCATCCTAGTTCACCTTTTGGGTGCACCTTAATTCTCGTTATCGCCGAATACGTTTTCACTCCAAAGTTAGCTTCCGTTTTAATTGTTGTAAAGTTTTCACCAGCCACTTTATCTCTTTATTACCCTTTTAAAATGTACTTATCTTCTTCCACGTGAACAGAAATAATATATCAAAATAAAATAAAAAATTCAATAGTTTTCAGGCAAATGGATGATCAATTGTAATGACCAAATAAATGATTTTATCAACATTCATATGCGATAAAATATCGTTTTCAATTTCTTTTTTTGTTTTTGTTTCCTCAAAAGGAATGACTAAATCAAAAACCAGATTATCATGTGTTGGTCCTGTAACAATGCGAAAATCATGAAACTTCCATTCTGGATTACATAAACAAATAGCGTCTTTTACTTTTTCTTTATAGTATTCTGTTTTTGGATCATTAACTCTAACTGGATCCATATGCAATACCAATTCAATTCCCATTTTCTCTTTTACAGCTCTTTCAACATTATCTATATGATCATGAATTTCAAAAATATCATTTTCACTATCTACTTCTACATGGGCACTGGCAAATTGTTTATTGGGTCCATAGTCATGTAAAATAAAATCATGAACCCCTAATATTCTTGCATCCGATAAAATAATATCTACAATTTCATTCACAAAATCACTATCGGGTGCTTGTCCAATCAATGAATTAATGACTTCTTTTAATAAATTATAGGCATTCCATAAAATGATAACAGAAACTACAATTCCCATATATCCATCTAAATTAAAATGAATAATTGGAGAAAGAATGGTTGAAAGTAAAACCCCTGTGGTTCCTAATACATCACTAATCGAATCCAATGCTGTAGCTTCTAATAAAGAAGATTCATATACTTTAGATAATTTTTTATTATAACTATACATCCATAATTTAACGGAAATTGAAATCAATAAAATCAAAATGGTAATCCATCGAAAATCAATTTCCTGGGGATGAATGATTTTAATAACACTTTCTTTAATCATTTCAAAACCTAAAAAAACAATGATCACACCAACAAATAAAGAAGCAATGGATTCACTTCTTTGATGTCCATATGGATGATCTTTATCCGCTGGTTTATTAGAAAAATAAAAAGAAATGATAGAAATAATATTACTTCCAGCATCGGTTAAGTTATTGATGGCATCGGCTTGAATGGAAACAGAGGTCACCAAAATACCAATGATAAATTTAATTAGAAAAAGAAAAATATTATTACAGATTCCAATCCAGCCACATAAAGTACCTACAGCACTTCTTACATCTGCACTTTTTGTATCGGAAGCATTTTTAACAAATTTTGAAACTAAAAACGATATCATAGTAACCTCCTGTGATTTGAAGCAAATTATAACACCTTTCCGTATAAATTCAAAAAAAAAAAACGAAATTCTAGATTAGAATTCCGTTACAGTGATCGACTTCATGTTGAATGATTTGTGCTGTAAAATCTGTAAAAACTTGTATATGTTTTTTGAAAGAAAGATCTTGATATTCTACCGTTATTTGTCGATAACGAATTGTATTTCTTTGCCCCAGTAAAGATAAACAACCTTCTTGTGTTTGATATGGATTTGATTTTTTGATAATTTTTGGATTGATCAAAATCAAGTCTAAATACCCGGCATTGACAATAATCATATTCTTTGAATATCCAATCATATTCGCTGCCATACCGGCACATTCTTTTTTATGGAAATTTAATGTATCTTTTAAATCTTTCGCAATATATAAGTCCTTATTAGTACATTGACTCGATTTGATAGACAAAAAGTTTTCATCTTTTATAATGGATTTAATCATGATTTCCTCCTAAATATAAACGCAACGAAGTGAAACGCATTCGTTTTTGTTTTAATTTCACTTGATTTTCAAATACTTGTTGATTTCCAATGATATATAAATGATGTTTTGCACGAGAAATAGCCGTATAAATCAATCGTTTTTCCAGCATATATAGAAAAGAGGAATCTACAATAAATAAAACAATATTATATTCACTTCCCTGTGCTTTATGAACGGATACACAATAAGCATGTGTCAAATAATAAAGATAGTCGTGATCAAAAGTCACAATATGATCATTAAATTCCACTTCAATACTGTTTCCTTCTTTTGTTTTTTCAATATGGGTAATTACACCCATATCTCCATTATAAACATCTTCTTCAGCCATATTCTTCAACAACATAACACGATCTTTTTCTCGAAAAATGATATTTCCAACTTTCATTTCATTTTTATAAGATGTTTTAGGGTTTTTTATTTGCTGAATAATCGAATTAATGGCATCAATTCCACAATATCCTTTATACATAGGCGCTAAAATCTGCATTTGATCAAAGTCATTTTCCATAACCAGTTTGACAATTTCACTTAAAATTTCCTGACTATTTCTTTCTAAAAATGTCACTCCATCTACATAATGACAAACTTTGTCTTCACGAATTTCTTTTGCCAATGTCACAATACCGGAGCCATTTTCCTGGCGAAAAATTTTAGTTAAATGAATAACAGGAAAAAGAGAAGAAGAAATCAAGTCTTCAAATACTTTTCCAGGTCCTACGCTTTCCAATTGATTTTCATCACCAATTAATAGAATGCGACAATGAACAGGAAGTGCCTTTAATAATTGTGCAAATAAATGTGTATCCACCATACTAAATTCATCCACAATTAAAATATCACAATCCACTTTATTGTTTTCGTCTTTTCCAAATGTATTGGAATGCAAATCCCATTGAAGCAAAGAATGAATGGTACGAGAATCGCAATCCGATAATTGTGCCAATCGTTTGGAAGCTCTTCCTGTTGGAGCACATAATTGAATAAAGGAATTCGGAAATACTTGTGAACAAATTCTTAAGATTCCTCTAACGATTGTTGTTTTACCTGTTCCAGGTCCTCCATTTAAAATGGAAAAAGAATGTTGAAAAAAAGTATGAAAGGCTTCTTTTTGTTTACAGTCATATTCAATATTTAATGAAAACTCCACTTCTCTTATTTTTGAAAAAAGAACATCTTCATCTATTGTTTCCACATCAAAAATATGTTTTTTACACAAATCCGCAATAGTTTTTTCATCGTCTAATAAATGAAATGGATAAATGCGATTGTCTTCCATTTGAAATACATCATCTAAAACAAGTCGATCAATGGCTTGGTCAATATTTTCTTTTGACAAAGTCTTTGCGTTTTCATAAATAGTAACAGCACTTATATATGTATTCCCCGTATTCATACAGAAATCACGACAAATATTGCAAATATAAGCATCTATTCGCCTTGTATCCATGGATTCTAATCCCATTTGATTGGCTAATAATACACTGGTTTTATAGCCAAATCCATTGATTTCATAAAAAGGCTGAAAACAATTGTTTTCAATAACCTCCAAAGGTTTATCATATGTCTTTTCTAATAATTCAATTTTTGTTTCACTTAAACCATATCGAACCAATTGAAGATACGATTCATTAAATCCATTAAATTCTTTCATCCCCTTTTCAATAATTTGAATTTTCTTTTTATTTAAAGAAGAAATTGAATATAAAACTTTAGAATCTTTTGAAATCGTTTCTAAACATGAATCACCTAAAACATTATATATTTCCTGTGCTGTTTTCTTTCCTATGCCACTAAATCTTTCACCACTTAAAAAACGAATAATTTGTTTTTCATTGGTTGGTAATTTTTTTTGAGCCGTTTGAATTTGAAACTGATCCCCGTATTTGGGATGTTTGATATAGCTACCCGTTAAAACATAATCCATATCTTCTTGTACATCACGAATAATTCCTGTTGCGGTAAATACATGATATGTATCATTTTGTGAAAAAGAAGCCACGACATAATGATTTTGAGGATTTTCATACACAATGTATTCGAGTTTTGCCTCAATGGTTTCCATTTTGTTTCTCCTGATATGTCTTTAGAATTTTTTGATTTAAATCTTGATTATGAATATATACTTCTTCAATAACACCGCCACCCAAGCAAATATCACCATCATAGAAAACAGCTTCTTGTCCACAAGTAACCGATGCGATTTTTTGTGGATAACGTAATAAAACTGTTTTTTCATCTAGTTTTGTCAAGAAAACATCTTGATCTGGTTGACGATAACGAAATTTGGCGGTGCATTTTTCTTTGATTTCATAGTTTTCTGGCAATAACCAGTTCACATCTTTGACTAAACAAGACGTGGAATAAAGCCATTGTTGATGTGTATGATGACAAACAAATAAAATATTATTCACTACATCTTTTCCAACCACAAACCAAGGTCCGGCTACATGATCGATATTTAAGCCTTTTCTTTGTCCAATGGTATAATATAAAACTCCAATATGTTGTCCAAGCACTTTTCCAGTATCTATGTCAACAATATTTCCTTCTTTTGAAGGTAAATAATTCGTTAAGAATTTACGAAAATCTCTTTCACCGATAAAACAAATTCCGGTACTATCTTTTTTGGTTGCTACACTATCCAATTGTAAATCCAAAGCATATTGACGAACTTGTGGTTTAATAATATTTCCCAATGGAAACATTGTTTTTTGTAGAGCACTTTTATTTACTTGACACAAAAAATAAGTCTGATCTTTATTTGTGTCTTTTGCCCTTGTTAAATATCGAAATCCATCTATATCTTTTGTAGAAGCATAGTGCCCTGTCGCCACTACATCAAAGCCTTTTTCCATGGCATATTCAAAAAATGAATCAAATTTAATATATTTATTGCATAAAATATCTGGATTAGGTGTACGACCTTTTTCGTATTCACTTAAAAACGTTTTAAATACATGGTCCCAGTATTCTTTTATAAAATCCACACGTAACAATTCTAAACCCAAATGCCTGGCAACTTGTAAAGCATCCATATAATCTTGTTCTTGTGGACACGTATCATTTTGAATGGTTGGATTCCCTTCAATGTCATTATTCGCAAAAGCATCCCAGTTACGCATAAAACAACACGTTACATCATAGCCTTGTTCTTTTAATAAATATGCTGCAATAGCGGAATCAACTCCACCACTTAATCCAACTAATATTTTCATATCCTAGTCCTCCATCTGACATTATAACAGATTCATGAAAAAAAAGTTCTTTTTTACTTGAAAACATAAAGAAGATTGTATATAATACTTAAGCAATGCCCTGGTGGTGAAACTGGTAGACGCAGTGGACTCAAAATCCACCGGTAGCGATACCGTGCCGGTTCGAGTCCGGCCTGGGGCACCATTTAAAAAAATACAACATATGTAAATATGTTGTTTTTTTTATTGATTTTTATATAGTTTTTCAAATTGATTCGCAAAATGAAATAAAGAACACAAAGAAAGTAAATATTCTTTTTCATTTTTTTGTAGTTCAATCAATGTTGATGAAATTTGTTCAAAATACAAAGAAGCATTTATAAGTATTTCTTTTGTTTTTTCATCATCAAAAAAATTCAATAAAACTTTACATTCTTTTGAAAAACCATAAAACAGATCACAAATTCTTTGAATATCATTTTCTTCGTTTCGTACCAATTTAAAACAAATTTGTTTGATTTCTTTTGATAATTCAAATAAGCGAAGAGAACTATTTTCTATTATCTTTTCCATGTTTATTATTTTATCATACAACAACTAATTATGTTAAAGGTTTCACTAAAATAATCAAAATAAATTGTTTATAATAAATATGAGGTGAAAAACATGTTTCCAGTTTTATATGTACAAAAAATTAATACGCGTTTATTCAAGCATTGCGGTATTTATCCTACTTTATATTTTAAAATAAAAAAAGATGAATCGATTACAGATTTGTTATATGAAGAATATATGGATTCTATTCAAGAAGAAATCACTAAATCCATTATTCATCAATTTACCATGGCACAGCCTACAACTGTAAAAAACGATGGTACTTTATTTATTATTTTTAGAGATAATGTAGATACAGATCAAATCAAAGAATTTTGTATACAACTTATTGAAGAAATTGATTTCTATACAAAAGGAAAACATTATGCGGATTTTGTGATTTTGAATACAATATTGATGGAAATGGATCGACCTGCAACTTTATTTAAGTTTTCAAAAGTTGGTGAAAAATTAACACAAACCGATGAATTAGAAAATTTAAAAACGACCATACAGGGAAAACAAGCACAAGATCATAATTGTTTAATGACATATCCTGAATTTTTAGAAGAAAAAAAATCACAAGATCAAGATTCTTGTGATTGAATATATTCTACATACGCTTGTGCCAGACTTTTGGCAATGACATTTTGATTTTCTTCTTGTTGAAGTTGATTTAATTCCATGGCATTGGTAATAAAACCGGCTTCAAATAATATAGAAGGCATTTCATTATAGTCAACAACATATAAAGGATTCCCTTGTGTAGAACGCGTTCCCAAATCGCTTTGCCAGCCATTTTGTTCTAGATAATATGAAATTTGATTAGCAATTTGCCAGGAAACTTCATCATCATCTCGAACATAAGAATAATAGCCCGATACACTTTCATCTTCATTGGAATTAATATGAATGGAAATAAAGTAATCGGCTTTTTCTTTTTTAGCCATTTTTACACGCTCTATTAAATCGTCTTCTTCATTATCTGCCCATTCAACAACATCATTTTCTCTTGTATAAACAACTTTAATTCTTGGATCCATTTCTTCAATTTCTTTTCCCATTTTTAAAGCCAGAGCCAAAGTAATATCTTTTTCACAGGTTCCATCACCTCCAATGGTTCCTCCATCATAGCCTCCATGTCCTGCATCAATCATAATTGTAGCAATTGTTTCTATCTTTTCTTCTTTTTCATACTTAGGTATCAAATAATATCCTATTAAAGAAATGATAATAATTACAGGAAGAATTAAAATCAATAAGCGATGTATTTTTAGTTTTCTTTTTGGCATGGGTGTATTATATCACTTTTTTTTAAAATTTCATCTCAAAACATTTTTGATGCTTGAATAAATTTTTTAAAAATTAAATCACTTTCTTCATCTTTTTTATATTCTGGATGCCATTGAACAGCCCAAAGAAAAGGATGATCTTCTTTATAAATAGCTTCAATTAATCCATCTTCACTAATAGCCATCTTTTTTAATCCTTTTCCAAGAATATCAATGGCTTGATGATGAAGACTATTAACATACATGGTTTCTTTTTTTAATAAATCATATAATGGTGTGTCTTTTAAAATAGAAACAAAATGAATGCCTTTATCATATGGCTTATCTTGTTTATGAATTGTATTGGTTTGAAAACAAGAAGGAATATCCTGAATCAATGTTCCTTGAAAATAGGCATTAATGAATTGAATGCCTCGACAAATTCCTAAAATTGGTTTTTTATGTTTTAATGCGTAATTCAATACATCAAATTCTAATTGATCTCTTTTTTCGCATGGAAAAACATTTTCTTTTCTTTCTTGATGATACAACAAAGGATTGACATCTTGTCCACCAGTAAATAAAAAACCATCACATTTTTCATATACATCTTGTATATCACTTGAAAATGGAAGCATAATGGGAATGCCACCATTTCTTTGAATGCCATCAAAATATTCTTCTAACATCCAGTAACATTGTTTTTCATCATCCCATAAAGGAAGTACACCAATAACAGGTTTCATATTTTTCTCCTATCTATATTTTATAAACATTTGTATTGCATTCTTAGACATTTTTCAGTATAGTGATTTCGTTCGGTTGAAAACAGCGAAAGAGTGCTTCGGCCGCCGAAGAATTAAAAATTTCAGGCAAAAGGATCGCTGATGGACGAGCCTTTGGAGAGTTTCACACAAAGTGAACGCCGAAGGAGCAAGTCAGTTGACGAATCTCTCAGGCAAAAGGACAAAGGAGGATATATGGAAACTTTCACTTATTTTTTAAATCAAATCAAAGAACTCATTTGGGGCTATCCCCTTATCTTTTTACTTTTGGGAACAGGACTCTATTTTTCCATTCAACTTGGCTTTCTTCAATTTCGTAAACTTTTTTTAGCTTTTCGTCTATTATTTAAAAAAGAAGACCAGCCTGGGGATGTATCGAGTTTTCAGGCATTGTGTACAGCTTTATCCAGCACCATTGGAACCGGAAACATTGTTGGTGTAGCCACTGCCATTATGGCAGGAGGGCCTGGTGCTATTTTCTGGATGTGGGTATCCGCATTTTTAGGCATGGCAACCAAATATGCGGAAGGATTATTAGCCATTGAATATCGAATCAAAGATGCAAAAGGTCAAATGGCAGGAGGGCCTATGTATTATATTGAACGTGGACTTCATTTAAAATGGTTAGCTAAATGCTTTGCGTTCTTTGGTTTGTGTGTGGCCTTATTAGGAATTGGAACCTTTACCCAAGTTAAATCCATTTCCGATGCTCTTTCATTAACATTTCATATTCCAACCCTTATCGTAGCTGTTCTTTTAGTCATTTGTGTTGGATTTATCACACTGGGAGGCATTCAAAGAATTGCTTCCGTTTCTGAAAAAATTGTTCCATTTATGAGTGTAGCCTATATTTCAGGTGTCATTTGTATCTTATGCCTTCATTTCAAACAAATTCCTTCTGTCTTTCATTTAATTTTTCAATCCGCTTTTTCATATAATTCTGTATTTGGTGCCACTTTAGGCATTGCGATGAAAAGCGGAATTTCCAGAGGCATATTTTCCAATGAATCCGGATTAGGTTCTGCTCCTATTGCGGCAGCCAGTGCAAAAACCCATTCCAGTGTTGAACAAGGACTGGTTTCTATGACAGGTACATTTATTGATACAATCTTAGTATGTACCATGACTGGCTTGGCTATTCTTATAACACAAGCTTATAATACAAACCTTAATGGAGCTGCCTTAACAACCTATGCTTTTACAAATACTTTGGGTTCGATTGGAAGTTATATTGTCAACATTGGATTAATTTTCTTTGCGTTTACAACCATCATTGGATGGAACTTTTACGGTGAAAAATGTATTCAATATTTATGGGGTGAAAAATCCATTTTGCCTTATAAAATTGTTTTCTTAATTTGTATTGCGATTGGTCCTTTCATGTCCTTAGAATTTGTATTTGTGTTAGCTGATATTGTTAATGGGTGTATGGCTTTTCCGAATTTAATTGGATTAATTGGTTTACGAAATGTCATTATTTCAAAAACAAAAGAATATTTTAAAAGAGCTTAGTAAAAAACTAAGCTCTTATTTCTTCTTTGAAATGATTTTCTCGGTATAAAATCTTTAACAATATCGGTGTTAACACACTAGAGATTATAATCAATAAAATAACAGAAGTAAAGATAATTGGATCCATCAATCCTACTGATAATCCTTTTTGCGAAACAATCAAAGCCACTTCTCCTCGTGTCATCATTCCCACTCCAATGCGTAAACTATTTTTATTGGAAAAACCACATAGTTTAGCCATTAATCCACAGCCAATAATTTTTGAAGCTAATGCTACAATCACAAAAGCAATGGTAAAGACAATGATGGCTGCATTGATATGGTCAATAGTTGTTTTCAATCCAATACTGGCAAAAAAAACAGGTCCAAAGAACATATAATTGGATACTTCCATTTTTCGATCAATATAAGAACTATCATCTATGTTACATAAAATAATACCGGCTAAAAAGGCACCTGTAATATCCGCAATACCAAAGAATTCTTCGGCTAAATAAGCCATAATCAAACACAATGCCAATCCAAAAATGGGGATTCGACGTGTATGTGGATTTTCTTTGTCCATTTTTTTAAAGAAACGATAAATTAAAACACCCAATCCAAAGCTCAGTATAAAAAATAATGCTGTATTGATTAAAACTGTAGTGGGTTTTACACTTGGATCTTTAAATCCAATTAAAATCGTTAAAACAATGATTCCAATGACATCATCAATAATAGCCGCTGAAACAATTGTCGTTCCTGTTTCGCCATTTAATTTTCCCATTTCTTTTAATGTCTGAACGGTAATACTGACAGAAGTAGCTGTCATAATGCAACCAATAAAGACATTAGAATAGAATTCTAAGCTTCCAATAGGTGGAAATCCATTGAAACAAAAAGATAAAATAGAACCTAAAATCAATGGAATAAATACCCCGGCACAGGCAATCGCAAATGCTTTTGGTCCGGTTTTCAATAAATCATGTAAATCACTTTCAAGACCAGCGGAAAACATCAATAAAATGACACCAATTTCAGCCATTTGTGTTAAAAAATCTGTGGGTTGTACCCATCCTAATATACTTGGACCAATTAAAAGTCCTGCAATAATTTCTCCAGCTACTTGAGGAATTTTAAATTTTCGAGCAATAATTCCACAAATCTTTGCCATTACTACAATAATGGCTAAATCTCTTAATATACTATACTCCATTCTCTCACCTTCCTTAGAAATAGTAGTCCTATTCTAAAAAAAATGTCAAACAAAAAAAAGAATTATTTCAGGTATTCAAATAATTCTTTTGACAATGAAATTTTTGTTTCTAATGAATTTTGAAATACAATGGATCCTTTTCCTGTATTTAAAAGATGATTTTGTGTCAATATATCTTTTAAATGATTCACAGTTCCTGTATTTCCATCAATGATTAAAATTGATGGAACCATTTTCTCTAAAATTGATTTATAAAACACAAAGTGGGTACATCCTAATACAAGGCTATCAAAGTTTTGGTGTGGTAAATATGAAGATAAAACATCTTGAACATATTCAACATCATTTAATTGATTTTCTTCTACAAGTCTTACCAATTTTGGACAAGCCACTTTAACAATTTCGTGATTCGCTTCAAATTGTTTCATTAAATCCGCAAATTTCTTTTCACGAAGCGTAAAATCCGTTGCCCATACCAATATTTTTTGATGATCACCAATTTCACATGCCACTTTTAAAGCGGGTTCCATACCAATAATAGGAATCGAATATCTTTTTCTTAATAGATTCACACAAGCTGAAGTTGCTGTATTACATGCAATCACAATGGCTTTGACATCTTGTTGTATAAAATGATCACAAATTTCAATGCAACGTTTTGTGATTTCTTCTTTTGTCTTGGTTCCATATGGATTGTGTTTGGAATCGCCAAAGAAAATATAGTTTTCCTGGGGCATAGTTTGTACTAAAGTATGAAGGACACTGATTCCACCTAATCCTGAATCAAAAACACCGATTGGAGAAGATGTATTCATGAATAAAACCCCTTTCCTTTTTTATAGTACATCCATTGTTCTATAAAAACAAGAATGGTTTCCTGTATGACATGCCGCTCCTGTTTGTTCTACAATCAATAATAACGTATCACTATCACAGTCCACACGAATTTCTTTTACATATTGATAATGGCCACTGGTTTTTCCTTTGATCCATATTTCCTGTCGAGAACGAGACCAATACGTCGCTATTTTTGTTTGTACTGTCATTTGAAAGCTTTCTTCATTCATATATGCCAGCATCAATACTTCTTTTGTGGATTGTTCTTGTACAATTACAGGAATTAAGCCATTTCCTTTTTCAAAATCTAATTTCATAAACGTACAGGTACTCCTTTTTCTTTTAAATATGATTTAACGTCTTGTACACTTAATTCTTTATAATGAAATAAAGAAGCGGCTAAAGCAGCTTCCGCACAGTCTTGTTCAAACACTTCATAAAAATGTTCTAAACTTCCACAGCCACCTGAAGCAATAACAGGAACATGACAAACATCATGTACCGCTTTTAACATATCAATGTCAAAGCCTTCTTTGGTTCCGTCGGCATCCATAGACGTTAATAATATTTCTCCAGCGCCTAAAGATACGCCTTTTTTTACCCATTCAATTAAATCCAGACCCGTATCTTCTCTTCCTCCACGAACAAAAACATTCCATCCTCCATCTGCTCGTTTTCGACCATCCACAGCCAATACTATACATTGACTGCCAAATAATTTGGCACCTTGCGCAATCAGGTCTGGATTTTTAACAGCCGCTGAATTTAGAGATACTTTATCAGCTCCCGCTAATAACATTTTACGAATGTCTTGTACACTTCGAATGCCACCTCCCACTGTAAATGGAATGAAGATTTCTTTAGCTACAGCTTCTACGACTTTTACCATCGTATCTCTTTGTTCATGAGTCGCCGTAATATCTAAAAATACTAATTCATCGGCTTGTTGAAGATAATATTCTCTAGCTAATTCAACAGGATCGCCTACTTCTTTTAAGCCAACAAAATTTATTCCTTTTACGACTTTTCCATTTTTTACATCCAGACAAGGGATAATTCGTCTTGTATGCATAATTTATTCCTCACAAAGTTTAATGGCTTCTTTTAAGTTCAGGGATTGTGTATACATGGCTTTTCCAGTAATGGCTCCATATAAATTTAAATCCTTTAATTGTTGAATATGAGATAAGTCTTTAATACCCCCAGAAGCAATAATATTCACTTTTACGTTTTCTTTTAGTTTTTGAAGCATTTCTATATTAGGTCCCTGCATAGTTCCATCTTTGGAAATATCTGTAAAAATCAATGTTTGTACACCTATTTCTTCCATTTTTTTCGCAAAATCCAAGTAATAAAGTGAACTCGTTTCCAGCCATCCATTTCCACATACATATCCATTTTTACAGTCCATACCCACTGCAATTTTGTTTCCATATTGTTCTAATGCCTGTTTTAATAGTGTTTCATTTTCAATGGCCACTGTTCCTAAAATGACACGCGAAATCCCTTGTTCTAAATAAAAAGAAATGTCTTCTAAAGTTCGAATGCCGCCTCCTACTTCAACAGGAATAGAAAGTGTCTTTGCGACTTGACAAATTAATTTCGCATTTTCTTTTTTACCAGATTTTGCACCATCTAAATCGACACAATGAACATAAGATGCGCCTTCTTTTTCAAATTGAATGGCAATTTCAAGTACAGAAGAGCCCACAACTTCTTTTTTTTCATAATCACCTTGGTACAATCGAACAGGTTTTTGTTCAATAATATCAATTGCTGGAAGTAATATCATATAAATTCCTCCACAAAATATTTTAATATTGCCAATCCATCTTCGGCACTTTTTTCCGGATGAAATTGACAGCCCAGTACATTTTTATGTCGAATCATCCCACATATTTTTAAAGACCCATACATAGAATAACCAATTAAATCTTCTGGATTGTAGTCTTGTGCATAATAAGAATGCACATAATACACAAAGCTTTCTTTAGGATACAAAGGCGTATCTTGATTCTTTTCCAATAGATTCCATCCAATATGTGGAATGCGAACACTTTCATCTTTCATTAATTCAATGTGTCCTTTAATAAAGCCAAAACCCTGGCAATATTCGATTTCTTCGCTATATTCATATAAAGCCTGCATGCCTAAACAAATTCCTAATAATGGTTTTCCCTGATGGACTTGTTCTTGAATAAAATCAAATAACTGGTATTGTTTTAAGTTTTTTATACAGTCAGGAAAAGCGCCTACACCTGGTAGAATCCATTTATCGCAATGCAATAAAATATCTTTGTCATGGCTAATTACACAGTTGGCATTGATTTTTTTTAATGCGTTTTGTACACTGTGTAAATTTCCCATTCCATAATCTATAATTCCAATCATTCAATCACTCCTTTTGAACTTGGAATGTCATTTCCTTCAATTTGAATGGCCATTTTACAGGCTCTTCCAAAGGCTTTAAAAATGGCTTCCATTTTATGGTGGTCATTGGTTCCATATAATACATTGATATGCAAAGTAATTCCTGCACTTGTACAAAAAGCTCTAAAAAATTCTTCAGTCATTTCTGTCGAATACAATCCAATGCTTTCGCGATGAAAATCACAATGAAATACTAAATAAGGTCTTCCACTAATATCTAATGAAACTTGAGCAAGTGTTTCATCCATTGGTAAAGAGAAAAAACCATAACGGGCAATGCCTTTTTTATCGCCCAAGGCTTGTTTAAAGGTGGTTCCTAAAAGAATTCCACAATCTTCAATGGTATGATGATCACAGACATCTAAATCTCCTTGACATGTAAGGTTTAAATCTATTTTTGAATGAAATGAAAAAAGAGTTAACATGTGATCAAAAAAACCGATTCCTGTTTGAATATTAGATTGTCCTTTTCCATCTAAATTTAAAGACAACTGAATATTTGTTTCTTTTGTTTTACGATTGATTTGAATTTCTCTCATAGTGCCTCCTGGTATTGATTGAAAATTGAAATCACTTGTTGATGTTCCAATTCATTTCCGATAGTAATTCGTATGTAGTCTTTATTGTTATATGTACGAATCTGAATGTGATTTTGTTCAAATAAAGTTTTTAATACATCTAATTTTGTGGCTTTGACTAATACAAAATTAGCATGCGATGGATATATAGTGATATCTTTAAATTTCATATTCAATAATTGTTCTCTTCTTTGACAAATTGGTTGAACACGATTTAGTGCTGTTTCAATGGAATGAAGTGCACAAATTGCAATTTGTTGTGAAACAGTATTTAAAGCATAGGGTACTTTAATATTGGATAAACGCTCTATATTTTGTTTGGATCCAATTAAAAATCCTGTTCGAATGGCAGCCATGCCAAAAACTTTCGATAGAGTTCTTGTAATAAAGAAATTTGGAAATTGATCTATATATTCCATCATGCTTTCCTTGGCAAATTCTATATAAGCTTCATCATCCACAAAAGGAATATCTGGAAAAGCTTTTACAATTTTTAATATGTCTTTGTTTTCTAGGTAATGGCCACTTGGATTATTGGGATTGGAAAAAATAATAAAATCGACTTTATTTTGTTTACCAAACGAAATGAAGTCATCCACATCAAAAGAGCCATCTTCTTTGCATGTATATTTAATAACTTTTGCATCATATCTAGAAGCATAAAAATCATACATACCAAAATCAGGGTCTAATGTTAGTACTGTTTTATTAGATGAACAATAATAGCTCATAATTAAATCCAGCATTTGATCGGAGCCATTGCCGCATAATATTTGTTCATAAGGCATATGAATATAATTTCCATATGTTTTACGTAATTCAATGCAATCGGTATCGGGATATCGATTAAAGTCAATGAAATCTATTCGTTCTTTAATTTGTTTTTTTAGAATTTCATCAATATTGTCACTAACTTCATTGGCATTTAATAAAATACCTTTTTGATTATGTGTCTGATAACTTTCAATTTTTTTCATCCAGCATCCTCACTTTCGCTGCATTAGCATGGGCTTCTAATTGTTCTTGTTGTGCCATCGATACAATATATTTTCCATAGTTTTCAATGGCTTCTTTTGTGTAATATAAATAACTTGATTTTTTAATAAAGCTATCTACGCCCAAAGCACTGGAAAAACGAGCCGTTCCACTGGTTGGAAGAACGTGATTGGTTCCACCAAAATAGTCTCCAATGCTTTCACATGTATAATATCCCATAAATACGGATCCAGCATTTTGTACTAAGCTTAAATATTTCATTGGATCTTCTATCATGAGTTCTAAGTGTTCTGGTGCAATTTGATTGCTGATTTGAATACATTCTTCAATGGAGTCACAAACAATGGCTTTTCCATAGTTTTGTAAAGATTGTTCGATGATATCTTTTTTTGGTAATACGTCTGTTTGTTTCTTTAATTCTTCATTGACTTTTTCTAATAAAGAAGTAGATGTTGTCAACAAAATAGCACTGGCCATTGGGTCGTGTTCGGCTTGTGATAGTAAATCGGCAGCAATATATTCTGGTTTTCCTTTTTCATCGGCTATAACTAATATTTCACTTGGACCCGCAATCATATCGATATCCACTTTTCCAAAGACAAGTTTTTTACTAGCTGCCACAAATATATTTCCAGGTCCTACAATTTTATCGACATGTGGAATGGATTGTGTTCCATAGGCTAAAGCCGCAATGGCTTGCGCTCCCCCTATTTTATATATTTCTGTAACACCTGCAATTTTTGCGGCATACGCAATATTGGGATGTATACTTCCTTCTTTGGAAGGAGGCGTTACCATGACAATGCGTTTGACACCAGCTACATGAGCAGGAATGGCATTCATCAATACACTGGAAGGATATTGAGCTCTTCCACCTGGTACATAGATTCCAACAGATTCTAATGGAAGAACTCTTTGACCTAAATAAATTCCCATTTCTTTTTGCAGTAAATACGAGTTTTGTTTTTGTGCCTGATGAAAATAAACAATGTTTTCTTTGGCTTTATTCATGCTTTCACAAAAGAATGGATCACATTTTGAAATGGCTTGTTCAATTTCTTGTTCACTGACACGGAAATGTTCTATTTCAATGCCATCAAATTGTTTTGTATATGATTTACAAGCTATATCGCCTTCTTTTCGTACTTTTTCGATAATTTGACTAGCTTTCATTAAAATATCACTGGATATTTCCTGGTTTCTAGATTCAAGATATTCTAATAATTCACTTGTATTGTTTTTCTTAATTTCCTGAAGCATGTTGTTTCACCATTCTTTCTAAATCTGAAATTACTTTTAATATTTCATTTCGTTTTAATTTATAACTGGCTTTGTTCACAATTACACGGGCACTGATATCACAAACAGTATCCAATACTATGAGTCCATTTTCTTTTAAAGTCGTTCCTGTTTCCATGATATCAACAATTCCATCGCATAATCCTAAAATCGGTGCTAATTCAACGGAACCATCAATTTTAATAATTTCAACATCCATGCCTTTGGATAAAAAATAATTTTTGGCGACTTGTGGATATTTGGTTCCAATTTTGATGTGACCTACTTTTGAAAATAATTCATTCTGGGGTAAAGAAGCAACAATGAATTTGCATTTTCCAATTTCTAAGTCCAGCATTTCATAATAGTCTTTTCCACCTTCTAATAATGTATCCTTTCCAACGACACCAATATCGGCTACACCATGTTCTACATAGGTAATACAGTCATTGGATTTTACTAGAAAATAAGAAATATCATAGACACTGTCATTAAAAACAAGGGCTCTTCCTTTGTCTTTTAAGCTTTCAATGCCATAACCGCATTCTTCTAACATAGAAACGGTTTGTTTTTCGAGTCTTCCTTTAGTAAGGGCAATCGATAAACTCATCTTATTTCCTCCTTTACTTGTACTTCATCTAAAGAATACATTTGACATTCAACACATGCATATTGTTTTCGTAATTCTTTCGCTTTTTGATAGGCTTGTACTTGTTTCGATAATGGATAGTACACAACCATTTTCGTTTGTGATTCGAGCTTAGTAACTTCTAATAAATAATCTAATTTGACTGAAAAACCACAGGCTGGTAAATCATATCCAAATTTATCTAATAAATGATCATATCGTCCACCATTTAATACAGAAGTTCCTACGCCTGATACAAAACCTTCAAAAATTATGCCTGTATAATATTTATAATGTGGTACTTTTCCTAAGTCATATGTAATATGCTGGCTCATTCCCATTTTCTCAAGTGTTTCATGTAATTGTTTTAAAGAAAGCACAACGGCTTCAATTTCTTCATTAAAACTAAGTTGTAAAGCTTGATCAAGAATGGATGCATCTCCAGATAGAAATGGAAGTTTCATAAAAAATTCATAGGCTTTTTGGGAGACTTTATTTTCAATTAAAAATTCTTTTAATTCGATCATACTTTTTCGATTGATTAAGTCACTTAATTTTTGTGAAGATAAATTAAAATAGGAACTAGCTTGTTTAAAGAAATTAACGTTTCCAATTTCAAGTGTATAGTCACAGTGCAGGCTTTCCATAACATCAATGGCACATAATAAAACTTCTAAATTGCTGTGATCTAAGCCAATGCATTCAATGCCACAGTCTGTGACTTCACTTTGTTTGCCTCTGAATTTTTGACGTACTTTAAAGACATTGGATGTATATCGAAATCGATATGGAGGTTGTATGTCTTTAAATTTTGTGGAACAAACACGGGCAATGGGAACGGTCATATCACTTCGAAGTGTTAAGATTCGTCCATTTTGATCAAAAAATTTGTATTTGTCTTCTTCTATAATGTTTTCATAGGCATTGGAATAGGTTGAATAGTATTCAATGGTAGGACTCATAATTTCCTGGTATCCATATGAATCAAATATCGATTCAATTTGATGTTGAAGCATTTTTTTCTTTCGACATTCATCTAATATTAAATCTCTCATTCCTTCTGGTACTTGAATTTTTTCCATTGTGTTTTCCTCCCATTTATAAAAAAAGCTTTCATCCCAAAGGACGAAAGCAAACTTACGTGGTACCACCTTTTTTCGTGCAATGCACCTCAAACCTCTAACGCGGGTTCACGTTATAAACTACTCGAGTTCATCTATACTGCTCCAAGATGTGTTCAAACAATTTGTTTCTTCTTTTCCACCAGCCAAGAAGTCTCTATCAAACATCCTTGTTTTACTATTTCTTTTCTTCGCATTTAATAAAATAAATTATATTGAAATTCATTCTTTTGTCAATCAAAAGAATACATTTGTTGCGATTTTATGAACAAAAAATTATCGTTTTTTCAATAAAATCATCAACGCAAAAGAACTGAACAATAGTTTCAAAGAATTCGATAAGCTATTGGATACATAAGAAGTATTTACTTTTTTCTTATTTGTTTCTTTCTTTTCTGAATCTTTATTAGAATCTGAATTATTATCTGTATTTACTTCTTCTTTTACATATTCATATGTATATGTCATTGATTCTTTAACAATAGTATCTGTTGTTGGAATATCCCCTAACCAGCTACCATCTTTATAACCTTCATCCGCTTGTGAAACAGGAATATTTTCTAATTTTGTTTCAATTGGTTCCCAACAACGTGTTTCTTTATTGAATTGGGCAATCACATAATCCTGTGTTACTGTAGTCTTTCCATCAAAAGTACCATGAATCACTTGATATGTAATAGTGACTTCATATTTATCCGGAATTCCATTGAAATTTTTGTCGATTGCATAATATACATGAATCACGTTCTTATTTTCATCGGCTCCAATAATCAAAGGAAGATTTTCAACTGTATCTAATACATAACCATCTTTTTCTTTTAAATCGACAGATTCAATGGTAGAACCAAATTTAGCTTTATCATTTACAGTCTGAGAAGCATCTAATACCCCATCATAATAATAATTGACTGTATAACCCACTTCAGCTGGTACATAACGACCATAGTAGAATATATTTGAATTGATTACTTTTTCACTGTTTTCAAAATTTACTTTTTGTGTAAAATCTGAA
Organism: Floccifex sp.; assembly: GCF_051873555.1. GTDB lineage: Bacteria > Bacillota_I > Bacilli_A > Erysipelotrichales > Erysipelotrichaceae > Floccifex. The sequence goes on from NZ_JBJEEY010000114.1 coordinate 25,491, forward strand.
TCATAATACCAACCATCAAATACATAACCTGTTTTTGTTTCCATTGTTGGTACTACTACATTTTTTTCTATTACCGGTGATTCTTTTACAGTAGGTTCCATTGGTAAAAATTCACTTTCACCAGCTGGAATATATTCAAAAGTAATTGTGACTTTATTTGTATCATTTAAAATCGCATAACCATCTACATGATATGTTGGTGTTCCTGCATTAACAGGTACAATGGCATTATTTATACCAGCATTTGCTCCATTGGCCACTTTTATACGTTCCCAGACAATTGAATATGTTCCAGGTGCTTTTGTACCTTCAGAATCATAAGTATAACTCACACCAGATTTAGTTGTAATAGGTGGATATTCACTTGGAAAAGTATTTACGTTTCCACTTACACTTAATGTAGTTCCAATAGAATATGGAATACTTGGATCTAAATTTACACTGCCAGAAAGTTTTGTGATTCCATACCATCTAGTATTAGGATCTGTTCCAGCATCCATTTCTTCTCCTGGTCTTAATAAATAAAAATAAGCATCCGCTGTTTGTGGATAAGGAATTTCATCATCAAAACTTAACATAGCAGGAACAGCACCTGGATCATTTCCCTTCGAATCTTCATTACCTACATCTGGTTGTTCTGTTGATTTCGATTCATCTGTTTGTTCTGATTGTTGATTATTTCCAGTTTGTTCAGTTGATTCGGATTCATTTGATGGTTCTAATCCTTCTTCTGAGTTTTCTACACCCTCTAATTCATTTGTTTCTTCAACTTCTTCTGCTAAGATAGGCATAACATTTATTGACATAGTTGTAAAACCAAGGGCAAATGTCATAGCCATGCTCAATAAGAATTTTCTTAATTTTTTCATGAAATAATACCTCCATAATTTGTAATATATATAATTATATATTTATTTTAAGAGATTAATTATGTTGTTTATTACTTCATATTGGCTATTTATAACAATTAAAAAATAGAGCATAAACTCTATTTCTCTTTATATAAATTCCAGATTGTTTCACTCAATCGATTCTTTTTGATTTTTGGGTTTTTAAAGACTCTTCCGTTAAAGACTACCGTATCTATATGACTTAATGCATTTAAATCTTGAGCTGGATTTTCATTCATAATAATAAAATCGGCATATTTTCCAACTTCTATGGTTCCAGTTATATTTTCTATATTCAATAATTGTGCATTTCTTTTTGTTGCATTAAATAATACATACTCATTAGACACATTCATTAATTTTTTAAATGCGATTAATTCTCGATAAAAATCATAATGAGAAACAAAAGGTCTTCCTGCATCGTTTCCAATTCCTAATGGAATTTCATAGGCAATGGCTTTTTTGGCATTATCTACTATACCTTCTAGAATTTTCTGATACTGTATTTTGGATTCATCTGAAATATATGTCGTCGTTGTATCAAAACAAGCATATGGAAGAATTCCAGATAAAATTGAAATCAATTTTGCGCCTTTTCTCATATATAAAGTCAATAATTTTTCATCCACAAAAGAACCATGCTCAATTATATCGACACCATTTTCCAAAGCAACTTGAATGCCATGTGGCGTTTGTACATGAGCCGCTACTGGTAAATTATGTTGATGTGAAACATTGGTAATATAACGAATCAATTCCGCTGGCATTTCCATTTCATTAAAATTTTCATTACCAGCCCAGCCTGTAACCATAATTTTGATAAAATCAGGTTTTGTATGAATTAATTTTTCCAATGCTTCTTTACAATCTTCTAATTTATGAATTTCAATTGGCCCCTGATTGTGCATATATCCATTTACCATTGTCAAAGCCCGATTGGCTACTAACATTCTAGGTCCAATTAATTTTCCTTCTTTAATTTTATCTCGAATTTGACTATCTACATCGGATAAGCCTCCAACACATCGAATCGTTGTAACACCTGACATTAATTCTGTATACGCAAAGCTTTGACAAATGCGTAATCCAAGGTAGCGTCCAATGGGATTGGAATTAACTAAAGCTGCAATCCGACTGTCATTGTTTTTATGATTATAGAATCCATCGGATGATAAGTGAACATGCATATTGATCAGACCTGGACAAACAAATTGATTGGAGCAATCAATGATGGTTCCTTCAATGATATCTTTTTCAATGGCTACAATTTTTTCTTTATCTACAATGATATTCATATTTTTTTGCAGCTTCATATTTTCGTTTCCGTTTAAAATATTACAATGCGCAAATGTGATTTTCATACAATCTCCTATTTTTCACAAGGCTGAATTCCTTTTTTCAAAGGAAGAACCACTCTTTGATGAATTTTATTATTAAATAAAGGATGACAATTTCCCACTACAATTCCCAAATAACACAATTGCAAAATTGAAGACGGTTGTTTCGCCCAATACGATCCATCAAATTTTTTATAAACATCATTGATATCGACAACATTCACTTTTGAAAAATGTGTTACATACAATTGACCAAAGAAAGAATCAATGACATCTTTTTGATCCATCACTTTTTTCTTATCCAGATAAATTGGATTATCAATTTGTTCAAAGCCATTGGCAGCCATCATTAACTGCACCGCTACTAAATGCATTTCCTGTGTATTATCATCGGGTAAACACTTGGTAAAGAGTTCAAACACATTATTTTCATTTAATTCCATTACATTCACCACATTTCTTCATATACAATAAAACTTCTTCTTTTTCTTCTTCACTTAAATTACGATGATCTAAAATCATAATTTGTCCATCACTTCGATAAAAATAAAAATAATGATAATATTTTCCACATTTTTCAATGCAATCCCATTTATATGAATCAAAACCATATTTAGAACGAAGACTGATTCCATCTTCATTCAATATATATGTACGCATTAAAGTGCCATCTTCTGGAAATTCCTTTGAAATTGATTTTGCCATTTTCTTTTTGAATCCACTTTTTGACATATACAAAAAGAACAAGAAATGGAAAACAAATAAAATGGGGACAACAATGGATCCACAAAAAAAGAAAAAAAATCCACACAATAAACCAATAATCGCAACAATCAAACATATTTTTTCTGTTTTGTGAAATCTTGGATTGCATTCAATCATTAATTCCACAATGGCTTCTCTTTCTTCCTGATCAATCAATAAGCTCTGCTTCACCATCTTCTTTCTCCTGTTCTTTTATTGTTTTCTTTTCATATAGACGAAACGAAATAAAAACCAGCAACAATGCAATTAAATCAAACAACGAACAAATCAGCAATAACCAAATTGGAAATAGATCAATTTGTTTTAAAAACCCAGCATCCAGGCATACGCAAATGGATATGGCAATCATTAAAATGGAAAATACAAATAAAATAAATGAAAACGGGTTGTGAATGCATTTTAATTGAATTGACCATTGTAGTGACAAAATTCCTATAAAACAAACAAAAACACCAATGCATTGATCAAAATAAAGCGCAAGTTCTGTATTTTTATAGAAACCAAAACCAGCTATTAAAATAAAAATCAATCCAATGGAAAAACTATATTCATTGATTTTTAAATAATTTTTATGATAAAAAAACTTACAAATCAAAAATATTCCCATTAATAAAACAAAAAAGAAAAAACCATTAACCAGTGTTTTTGTTTTAAGAGAATCTATACACAATAAACAAAAACAAGAAACAACACAAACTAGATTCAATATCACAATAAACCACGACTTTTTCATAACCACATGTCCGAAACAAAATACATCAAAGCCATCCAGGTATAAACAGAATAAAAAATTCCTTGATCATCACAGCCTTGTTTTAACAACCGCTGTGCATCTTCTTTCGAAAATAAAGAAAACCCATCAAATATTTCATTTCCTTCACTATGAGAGCTATTGACATTCATTGCAGTATCAATTTGTACACATACTAGAGCATTGGATTCATCACTCATTCCTGGCGTAGAAAATACCAATGGATTGATAATAGAAATTTGATTTCTATTCACTTTTAAATTACATTCTTCATAAATTTCTCTTTGTGCTGTTTCAATAATATCTTTATCTTCTGAATCCATTAAACCCGCTGGAACACCTAATAAAAACTGTCCCGTTGGATATCGAAATTCATGACACAACAATAGTTTTGGTTCTTCTCCTTTTAAAATCACAACACAACTCACAGCATCGGGTCGCATTTTTTTAAATTCTTCATCGGATTTTAAACAAACCAGGTCTTCTTTTTTTCGTCTTGTCGCATTATAATAATGTGAATTATTTTTGTAGTGTAAATCAAATACATTCATAAATCTGGATTCAAAACAAGAATCCACTTGATCTTCATTAATTACTAACTTTTTCATATATCTCCTTTAGACTTATTATACACGAAAAAGAAGAGTTGGTGAACCAAACCAACTCTTCCACAGGCCTGCACTTTTTAAAGTGCTTATTAAATATACAGTAAAGAACGAAAAAAATAAATTTTTAGACAAAATTTGACTAGTCCATTTTGTACTATTCAAAACCATAAAATGACATATAAACTTTTACAACTGTTTCAAACTCCATGTCATCTTCAATTTCTTCAAAAACCATATCCATACCTGTTCCAAAACAACGATATAAATACACATCATCTTGAATTTCCTGATCAATCATTTCTGAAACAGCTGCATATTGTTTGCCTTCATGTTCAAAGACATCCATCAATGCCACTTCAATTTCTTTTCCTTGTCCATCTACTATTTTATAAGTATCAATTTGTACTGTATCCATAAATCCCCCTGGCATAACAAAATAAAACACGATATAATAAATGAGGTGATCATATGTTCCTTTTTAAAAAGAAACCAAAAATAAACAAACCCATTACTGAAAATACCATACGCTATGAATACCATTTCTATGGTCAGGTTCAAGGCGTAGGTTTTCGCTTCATGGCTACACAATATGCCCAGCAACTCCAATTAACGGGATGGGTCAAAAACTGTGATGATGGTTCTGTTTTAATGGAAGTGCAAGGAGAAAAACATGATATTGATCATTTAATTGATCTGTTACAAAATGATAAATATATTCATATTTCTCAAATCACTTCAAAGACAAAACAAACAATAGAAGAAGATGATTTTTATCCACGTTATTAATTCATCTTCTTTTTTTATATAAAACGAATATCAATTCCTAATTCCTGGGCAATGGCATCATGTGAATACCCTTTATCCATTAAATCCATGACTTGAAAATCAAGATCACTTATTTTTGATAATTTGTTGTATAGACACTCAAAACGAATTTGTTTTTCCGTTTTTTCTTTCAATATCTTTAATTCTCTGGAAAAATTTTGGCTTTCTTCACAAATCAATCCTTTAAAACAAATAGAAGGATTCTTTGAAACCATTTCCTTTAAAAAATTAATAATACTTTCTTTTGTTTCTTCGTTCACATAAATAGAAGTAAACGATAAATGATGAAAATTATAAAAACAATTTTCGGTTAAATTTCCTTTTCGAATCCATTGATTTTGAGGTCCATTTTTCTGAAAAAAATCTTTAATACAATATATTTCTTCTTCACTATTCTCTCTAAAGTCAATACATATATCACCATTCATATTCATAACATCCTCATCCTTGTTATAACAATTATACCCAAAAAATGAATTTTATCAATTTTTCAGTGCACGAATTCGATTAGCCATACCTGGATGATCGTATTCTAAAAATTCAATAACAGGATGTGGATTGACATTTACGAGTTCATCTTTTGACAAAGTCTTAAATAAAATAATTAAATCTTCTTGATATCCTTCTTTGACAACATTCTGATCGGCTTCATATTCTTCTTTTCGAACTACATTATTTCGAATAACCATGATGCCATAAAATAAAGGTTCTAAAATAAGTCCAAAAATGAAAAAATATAAAAAATATACACTATGTGATAAAGAAAAAGATTGATTGATAATTTCTACAAAATAAAATATAATTTCAGGATGCTGCATCAAACCAGCAATACAAATAAAAGCCACTAAAGCAATACAATACATTCCATAGTTATACCATTGTTTCTTATGTTTTAAATGCCCGGCTTCATGGGCTAAAACCCCTAATAATTCATTGTGTGAATTTTCATTGAGAAAATTATCGGCAATGCCAATCATTCGATAAAACGGTAAACGAAGTACAAAAGCATTCTTCGTTGTACTTTTACTGGATTCATCATAGACTTTAATATGTTTGACTTTTTTCTTGGAATCTTTTAATAATTCTTTAATTTCCTGTAAGAGTTTTTCATCTTCTAAATCTACAAAATGATATTGTTTCATCATAACCAAAAAAGATAAATAAGAAAAAATCAACATTAATAAAGCGAAAATCAAAACAAGGATCAATAAAAATCCTATGCATTGCATCAAAGAAATAGTAAATCCATGTGTCCATTGTGATAAATGTTCCAAAATAAAAACAAAAAATGTATATAAAACAAGATTCATTAATGCTTCAAATCCCTGATTTAGAACAAAGTCTTTTATAAATTCTTTTTTTGTTTTTTTATTCATGCCATATTTTTCTTCAATATGAAATGTTTCATAGAATTCAATGCCAAAAGAAAAAATGCAACCCACAAACCAGTCAATTCCAATGCAAATCCATAAACCAACATAAACCGATTCAAAAGAAGATATCCAGGAAAAGAATTTTGAAAATACTAAGATCAACATAAAGATTGTTTCCAATCCCATTTGAACAAGCGATATGTCTCTATATTCTTTTTTATATTGAATAAATTCATTGTATCGCTTTGTATCATATACATCTTCTACTTCTTTTGGCAATGGTTTTTTCATTTGTGAAGTCTGTAATATATTACAAAAACAGTTCCATAAAATTTTAATGATAAAATAAATACAAATTCCAACTTTTAACATAACTCTCCTTAAAAAAAAGTGGATCAACCACTTTTACCAGTCACTGGACCAATCCGAGCTCGATGAATCCCAGGAATCCGAGAAATCCCAGGAACTATCATTGTCCCAGTCACTATCATAATCCGATGAATCGGTCCAATATTGACTATCTTCAAAATCACTGGTATTTGAATCTGGAGACGATTGATAATAATCCTGAGCATTATCGATAAAATTTGAATCCATGTCATTGGCATAATACCAGTTATCTGTATTATCATCGTAATAATACCAGTCATTGTCTTGATAATAGTATTGACTTCCTCGATAGTTATAATATCCATTACTTGGTCCTGAAAACGAAGAAAAAACTATAAAGAATGCTAAACAAATAAAAACAAGAGCAAAACAGGAAACTAGAAACCCCCTTGTTTTCTTTTGCGGAATATTTTTATTCCTGGGACGATTTTGATTTTGTTGTTTCTGATTGGAAATTTCAGAACGAAGTCTTTGATATAATTCATTGACAGCATAGGCTTCGTCTTTTCCTTCATAGCGAATAGCCCTTTGTCCATTGTCTTTGTTTTTATAAACAATAAAATTACCTGTATTTGGGTCTTGATAAATACCAAAAGCCCTTGGCTCTTTAATATCTTTTCCAATAAAGAAACGAGTAATCTTTTCATCTGGTAAATGATGATCTATAACCCATTGTTTTAGTTCTTCAATGGTTTTGGGTTGTTGATCACTGCTGCGGGCAATATGATCATTGGGTGCCCCGCAATATGGACACTGCTCTTTGGTATCGTCGTAATAATTATCGCAGTAATCACATTTTTTCTGCATAGTTTCACCTTTCTACATTCCATTCTTGTATTGTCTGATAAGGCTTGGTTTGTGAAATAGCCATTTTTATGACTTTAGCTTTAAAAGGAACAAATTCATTTTGAATGGTCTGATATGCCATTCGCATTTGTTTTGCATTTAAATGCTTAGCTAAAGTCACATGGGGAAAGTATTTCCCTTTTTGATAAAAGACATGACAATTTTTTTCTTCACAACAGGAATGAATTTCTTTATAGACATTATATAACAAATCATCGAAAACGGGTATAACACAAATGGTTCCTTTTAATAAACATATCGAAACAAATTCGATTTCAAAAGAAGAAATTGGATTTACTTGTATTTCTTTATAACTGGCAGCTAATGTTAGATGAACAGGAATGGAATACGAAACATTAATTTTTTGTTCAATTTTATGTATTAATTGATTAAAATAATGATTCGTTTGTTCATCAAAAAATAAAGAAACCGTATACATATTTATCCCTTTAATTTTCCTTCTTTAAAGTGTTTACGACACAAAGAAATATAAGATTCATTAGATCCTAAAACTACTTGAGAACCTTCTTTAACAATTCCTAATTCATTGTATCTTGCATTACAAAGTGCTTTTTTTCCACACCAGCAAATTGTTTTTATTTCTTTAATTTCATCACTGATTTCTAATAAACGCATAGAACCTGGAAACGAATGATTTTGAAAGTCACAGCGTAATCCGTAGCATAAAACTGGAACATTATAAAAATCGACAATATCACTTAAATCGTCAATTTCTTCGGGTCTGGCAAATTGGGCTTCATCGACAATGATGGCATCAAATTGTTTGACATAGTCTGGATTTTGATGATATTTATCTAAGAATTCATTTAATAATTCACAGGAATGTGTTAAACCAATACGAGATTTCACAATATTTTTTCCGTCTCTTACATCAATATTGGGTTTTAATAAAATAGGTTTCTGGTTTCTTTCTTCATAATTATATAAAACCATCAATGCATTAGCACTTTTACTTGATCCCATTGCACCATAATTAAAAATTAATTTTGCCATGTTTACACTCTTTCTAATAAAGCATATAATATACCATTTTTACAATATGTATCAATAAAACCAATCACAAAGCCTTCATTTTTAAATATATATGTTAAATATGTATAGACTTGCGATATATTTAATTCTGAAACAGGTATATCCTTTATTTTTTGATAATTTTCAATACAATTGGGATCCATACAAAGAGATGCATATAATTCTTCTTCCAATGCCAGTATTTCTTTTTGATAAAAAGGAAAACCATCTTCATAAATAACCCATCGATTTTCGACTATGCAGTCTTTACAATTTTGAACAATTTCTTTTTTCATAATCCTCCTAAAAAAAAGACGAAGACTCGTCTTTTATATTTCTTTTAATTGAAAAACAATCATAATGCCTTCATATCCAAAATAAGATAGAACAAACATTAAGGAACATACAAAACAAATCTTGAAAATATAAGTGAAAATCCATCTGGCTTTATATGTTTCTTCTAATCGCATATATTTAAATTGTGCCCATAGACAATATAAAGGAACCATTAAAATAAAGGCCTGAAATACAACAATTGTAAAAGTCGGGTTTGTGAAATAATAATAGGCATTTACTATTTTTAAAGAAAAAACATCTTTGGTAAAACTTGATACAAAAGAATTGGAAATAAAGTTATTAAATAATCCAATGGATGAAAATAATCCAAATATAAACATTAAATAAATTCCATACATCACAATTTTTCCCGGAATTGTTTTCATTTTCGAAGCAATTTTTGCACTTTGTGCAAATGTACATAAAAACGCAAAGAAAAGCCAGATTCCATAAATAATTTGATAAAAAGGAATAATCCAGTAGATCAGACAAAATAAAATGGAAAAAAATAAAAAGAAATTGGTAAGTGTATCGGTATGGTCTCTTCTTCTTCGAATGTATCGAATTCCAAATGTAGACATTTGAAATGGTTTTAATATTTTATTGTAAGTTCGTGCAGGAATACAGATCAGTAATAAACCCAATATAGCTGCACTTCCTAAATAAATTGATAATTCTAACATAATATCCTCTCATTCATTTCATTACAATGATACAATAAACAAGAATAAAAACACAAGTCGTCTTTACAATTCTATCACTTTTCAGTAAGATAGGAACATGAAAATGATTTTTTTAGATGCTGATGGAACACTTTTCCATCATTCTGGTTATGTTCCTGAAAGTGCAAAAATTGCCATTGAAAAAGCCAAAAGAAACGGACATTTCATTTGTTTATGTACAGGGCGACAGAAATGTGAATTATATGGAGATTTATTAGACATTGATTTTGATGGCATTGTCACTGGTTCAGGGGCTTGTGTATATACCAGTGAAAAAAACTTAAAAGAAGTTTATTTTGATGATTCACAAATTTCATATTTATTGTCTTTTATGAAAGAACATGAAATTCCTTGTTTATTTGAAACTTCAGAAAAAGTATATGGAAATAAACAAGCAAGGAATTCTTTAAAGCTGTTATATGACATCCATTGTTCTTCTTTACCCGAAGAAAAAAGAAAACTTCATGGTGTTTATAATTTATTTCATCATGTTGAATTTATGGATTATGACAATCTGATTCAACAAAAAATCAATAAAATAACGTTTTTAGAGTCTATGTTGAATTATAAAGACATTGAAAATATATTTAAAGAAGAATTTGATGTAGTTCGTGCAACCTTTGCACCTTTTGGAAAAGAAAGTGGTGAAATTTCGCATAAAGAAATCACAAAAGGAAATGGGATGCAGACTTTAATGGATTTTTATCAAATTCAACAAAAAGATGTGATTTCAATTGGCGATAGTTATAATGATTTTTCGATGTTTGAAAAATCCAATTTTTCAATTGCGATGGGAAATGCACCAGAAGATGTAAAAAGTAAATGTGATTATGTAACGTCTTCTATATTAAAAAATGGCATATATAATGCTTTTAAGTATTTAGAAATAATTTAAGGTATTTAGAAATAATTTAAGGTGAGCTTACTGGCTCACCTTTATTGTTGGAACTGGTACATGTAATTCTATTTTTTTGTTTTGAATTTCCTGATTGATTTGATATAAAGCATCCCAATAGACTTTTATATCCACCCAGCAAAAGATTCCGACTTTTAAATATGTGGTTTCAATGGATTCCACAACGGCTTTATTTTCGAGTTCCTGAAGCACATAGGCATTATTCTTTAATACACTTTCAAAAGCAGGTAATACATCATCTACATTGGCTTCTAATGAAAGTGCACATTCAATATGTATACGACGGGCATTGTTTTTTGAATAATTTGTCACAAATTTATTAACGACTAAAGAATTCGGTAAAACAATAACTTGATTGGAAAAGGTCGTAATGGTCACAAACATAATTTCAATGCGTGTCACTGTACCTTCTTTTCCATCCACTTCAATGTAGTCTCCCACTTCAAATGGCTTTGTGAATAAAATCTGAATGCCACAGGCTACATTGGCCATATTGTCTTTTAAAGCTAAAGAAATACCTAATCCTATCGCAGAAAAAGAACCTACAATGATGGATATATCTACGCCTAGACTGGATAGAGCAATGACTATAGCAATCACGCGAATTAAAATGGATATACAGGAAGCAAAGAAAGTAAAGACTCCTGGATTTTTACTGTTAGAACCAAATTTAATAATTTTTTTCTTAAATATAGGTGCTAATATCCATCCAATGAAAAGAATCAGAAAAAATTCACCGGCTTTATATAATAATTCCATCCAATTCATTATTCACTACAAGCTTTCTGTAAGCGATCAATTCCAATTTGAATACGACGAAGCGTTTCTTCTTTCCCTAAAATATGTCCGATTTCCATAGCGCCTCCTGGTGTAAATTGTTTTCCAGAAACAGCTGTACGAACTGGCCATAATACTCGTCCATTTTTTAATTCTAATTTAGCTGGTAAAGTCATTAAGGCATCTTGAATATTTTGTGTAATGCTCCAGTCTTCTAAATCAGAAAGAACTTGATACGCTTCTTTTAGAGGTTCAATGGAATTTTCCATAGTGGTTTTCATTTTTTTGTGTTTATACATTTCTAAGTCATAGTCAGGTAATTCTTCAAAGAAATCAATCAATGGTTCAATGTCTTCTCTTGAAATGCGTTTAATGCGAGGCTGTACTAAAGAAGCAATTTCTTTTAAGTCATATGGTTTTGTAATGATTTGTTCTAAAATAGGTTTAGCTAATTCATAAAAATCATCTAAAGACATACGATTAATATATTCTCCATTCATCCAAGCTAATTTATCAATATCAAAAATAGCAGGTGACTTTGAAATACGACTGATTTTAAAAGCTTGTTTCAATTCATCCATGGAATAAATTTCCTGATCGGTTTCAGGTGACCATCCAAGTAATGCGATATAATTAATAATCGCTTCTGGTAAATATCCTTTTTTCACTAAATCCTGGAAAGAAGCATCTCCATTTCGTTTTGATAACTTATGTTGTTCGTCTTTCATAACAGGTGGAACATGTACATAAGTTGGTCGTTTCCATCCATAGGCATCATAAATTAAATTATATTTAGGTGTACTGGATAAATATTCGTTTCCACGTACAACATGGGTAATATTCATTGTATGGTCGTCAATAATATTGGCAAAATTATATGTTGGAAATCCATCGGATTTAATTAAAACTTGTTCTTCTAATACATTAGCATCTACATCAATTTGTCCATATACTTCATCATAATATGAAGTTGTTTCTACATTTTCAATTGTTTGACGAATGACATATTCTTCATTCGCATCTAATTTTGCCTGAATTTCTTCTTTACTTAATGACTTACAAGGATCCACAAATTTAAAAGAATCCCCTGCCTCTTGTCTTTGTCTTTCCAATTCACATTCCGAACAAAAACAATAATGCGCTCCATTTAATTCAATTAATTTTTCAGCATATCCTTTATACATGCCTAAACGTTCACTTTGAATATAAGGACCAAAGTCTCCACCAATATCGGGTCCCTCATCCCAGTTTAAGCCACAAGTTTTCATTGTGTCATAAATAATATCGACAGCACCTTCTACTTTACGACCTTGATCGGTATCTTCAATACGTAAAATAAAATCACCATCTTCTTTTTTCGCAATTAAATATTCAAATAAAGCAGTACGTAAATTACCTATATGCATATACCCAGTTGGACTAGGTGCAAATCGAGTACGAACTTTCATTTTCTTCACTCCTTTTTAACAGTTTAATTATACCTAAAAGTCATTCTCTTTCAACAATTCCATTTGATTTTTAAAAAAATAGTGGTATTATTATAAGGCATATTGGGGTATCGCCAAGCGGTAAGGCATCAGACTCTGAATCTGACATTTCCAAGGTTCGAATCCTTGTACCCCAGCCATTTAAACAAAAAAATGTGGGTTAAACCACATTTTTATTTTCTTTTCTTTTTCAAAACAAATCCAATCAACATTGCATCTAAACTAGAAACCATCATTGAAATCCATA
>NZ_JBJEEY010000115.1:0-1658 GCF_051873555.1 Floccifex sp.
TACACCTTATTAGCTTTGCTGTTTTAGTCCAAGTTGCGGTTAGGCATTACAAAATCATCAATCGATTTCTCTTTTTCTTGAATAATCACTTGAGTTCTTGGTTCTAGTTTTAATCTCTCAATCTCTTTTTTAAGTTCGATGACTTCTTCATTAGTATCTTTTACTTTTTGTAGAAGTTCATAATTCTCTTCAGCATCAATTGATGAAATTTTATCAAGAGCTAATAATAAGTCATCTTCGGTTGGCTCTCTATCAGTTGGTAAATTATCTTTTAACAATAAATAAACAGAACGCCAATTCTCAGGAGGAATATTATTTTGTTTATATTTTTCACTTAATGTCTCGAAAAAGCGATTAATATGTTGATTTTTAAAATATGCAATTGAATCCGAGACAGACATCCATGTATTCATCAAAAATTCAGATGAAATACATTTATCAGATTCTATCCAAAAAATTAAGTTGATTTTGTACAATGTCAGTAAATTGATATAATCACTATCATATTTCCTCTTCATATAAGATGAAAACCATCTTGTAAGAATGGAATCACTTGTGGCAATTAATTTTTTTGCAATATAAATATTACTAATTTTTTTTAATTCCCCAGTGGAATGAATAAGTTTTATATCATGTTCTGCTGATTCTCGAGATGTGGAATTTCCTTTGAAAGTTCTCAGACTAGAAACCAAGTCCAAATATTTTTCGTTATTTGGTAAAAATGCTTTGGAATTTATCGATACATCTATATTATATTTTAGTTTAATATTAGTAATTAAATATTCTTCAGTATTTAAAAGTAATTGTTGATATATTTCTGGATTATTTCTTTTATATAGTAAAATTTCCATATTATCTGTTGAAGAAAGTAATCCTCGAAATTCTCGTATTGTAAAATCATTAATTTGAATAGAACAATTATTCTGCTTTAATTTTTCTACTAAGTATTCAACAAAGAATTGTCTTTCTTTGCCATTAATACCAAATAAATAAACAATTAAATTTGTATCAAAAACAATTATATTTCCTGAAAGCTTCTTCTTACTTCGCTTAACAGAATAAAAATATGAAAATAACAACCAAGAATAAATCAATTTATCAAAAAGTCTTTGTGTTTCTGTATCATTTGTATTTCTATAAATATCCTTAATCCAGAGAATTAATAATTTAGATAACTCAGTTTCTTCTAGAGGATTTACATTTGTAACTCTAGAAAAATAGATAGAAAGAGTATCGTAAAACTCTTTATATGTAATTCTGTTTTGTTCATTATACTCGAGATAGTTATTAAATTTTTCAAAAATCCTTCTTGTATTCTCATCTAGATTTTTTTGCTGGTTTGAATATTTCTCTTGCAAAGTTAAGGGAGATGTTAAAAGGGTGATTTTTTCCTTTTTTATAAAAAGATTACTTTTATTTTCATCGATAGATTTAATTAACGATTTTATAAATGTTGGAGGTATTTCAATCTTATACTTTTCCTTAATGTAGTTATGAAAATTACTTATAGAAATTTCAAATGGAAATTTTGGATATGGATAATCTGCAATTACTTTTTCTATAAACAGTTTATAAACGGTTTCTTCTGAAACTCCTTGTTCATAATGTAATGCCTAACCGCAACTTGGACTAAAACAGCAAAGCTAATAAGGTGTATA
>NZ_JBJEEY010000116.1:0-38777 GCF_051873555.1 Floccifex sp.
TGTAAAATATAAATATAAACATTTCTTAATTTCTATTCCATCTCATTTTTCCTCTATCTGAAGAATTCCCAACACTATTTTTACTATATTCATCAAATGTGGTATTTGAAGGATATATTGGATCACCAAAGACAGTAATATAAAAGATGAACACTGTTTTATTTTGATTCTAACTTGATTAAGTTTGAAAAATGATGAATTACAGAGGCAATGAATGAGGTTGTAGAACCAGCAAGATTATGCTAGTGATATAAATTTCTGAAAAGAAAAAAATTGATAAATGATGAATTGGCTACACATGTGTAGCCAATTCAAATGGAGAAAATATGTATAGAAAAACTGAAATTATTAAAAATGAAGAATTATCTATTGTTCCAATTCAAGAAAAACAATTTTATGAAGATGTTAGAGAAATATTGCTTCAAGCAAGGGAATTAGCTTACAAGAATGCAAGTAGTATTATGACGCAAGCATATTGGCATGTAGGGGAAAGGATTGTTGAACAGGAATTATTAGGGAAAGAACGATCTAAATATGGTTCATACTTGATAAAAAACTTATCGAAAGAGTTATCAGATGAATTTGGGACAGGATTTTCTGTGGCAAATCTAAAAAATTGTAGACAATTTTATTTGACATTTCCACAAGATTCATATGGCTATAGGATGATGAAAAAGGTGCCTTGGTCTCATTTGAGAAATATTATGCGCATTTCAGATGAAGACGAACGCAATTTTTATTTGGATGAAGTGGCTAATGAAAATTGGAGTGTAAGAGAATTGGAACGTAATATTAAAAGTGGATATTATAAAAGGATGCTATCTACTCAATTGCCAAACACAGAAAATAAAAAATTAGAATTTGTTAAGGATCCGTTTGTGCTGGAATTTATGGGAGTAAAGCAAAATGACGGACATTTTGAAAGTGATATTGAAAAGGCTATTATTACGAATCTTCAAAAATTTTTATTGGAAATGGGAAAAGGATTTTCATTTGTGGGTAGACAGATGAGAATTTGCACGGAAACAACAGATTTTTATATTGATTTGGTTTTTTATAATTATATTTTGAAATGTTTTGTACTAATTGACTTAAAAAACACCAAATTAACGCATCAAGATATTGGACAAATGGACATGTATGTGCGTATGTTTGATGATTTGAAACGCACGGAAGATGATAATCCTACTATAGGTATAATTTTTTGTACGGATAAAGATGAAACAATGGTTAAATATTCTGTTTTACATGAAAATCAACAGATTTTTGCTTCAAAATATATGATTGTCTTACCAACTGTCGAAGAGTTAAAAAGAGAATTAGAAAGAAATCAATTGATATATAATAAGGATTGAGAAGTTCTTGAGCAAATCACTTTAAATAGTACACATATTGGTACAGTCGTTTCTATTGTATGTATTCTTCTTGGTTTTATGTATTATCGAAAAAAAGATATCAAAGCCTGATTCTAGGAAATATTTATATTGCATACAAATAAACAATATAGAAAAGAGCGTTCGTCAATTTATTAGGGATGCTTTTATATTGAATATTTTTTACGAAATCGTATAAAATATTCAATATATTTTACATTTTATGGTGTGAAGAAGTATAATAGTATTGAATAAAAAAGACGGAAATGTAAAAAATATGCAATAGGAGGGGATTTATGGAAATCAAAAGGGACAAATACTTGAATGATTTGATTAATCGTATGCAAAATGGAATGATAAAGGTTGTAACTGGAATTAGGAGAAGTGGAAAGTCGTTTCTTCTATTTAATATTTTTCAAAAATACTTGTTAGAGCAGGAAGTACCGATATCTCATATCATTACGATTGAATTGGATCAACGTAAAAATAAAAAGTATCGTGATCCAGATATAATATTAGATTATATTGAATCATTGATAGAAGATGATGAGCAATATTACATCATGATTGATGAAGTGCAGATGCTTCAGGAGTTTGAAGAAGTTTTAAATTCACTGCTTCATATTAGAAATGCTGATATATATGTAACCGGAAGTAACTCTAAATTTTTATCCAAAGATGTAATTACAGAATTTAGAGGCAGAGGCGATGAAATTCACATTTATCCATTAACTTTCAAGGAATTTATGGAAGCCTATGATGGTGATATGTACCGTGGATGGGCAGAGTATGTTGTATATGGTGGCCTTCCTCCTACTGTAACAATGAAAACGGAAGAGCAAAAAATTCACTATTTGACAAATCTTTTCAAAGAAACGTATATGAAGGATATTATTGAAAGACATCATATTGAAAAAAGCCAGGAGTTAGAAGATTTAGTTAATATTTTGGCTTCTGCTATTGGTTCATTAACAAATCCGCCGAAAATTGAAGCTACATTTAGAAGTTCAATTCAGTCAAAAATTAGCTTGAACACAATTCGACAATATATTGAGTATTTGGAAGATGCTTTTATTATTAATAAGGCAAATCGTTATGATGTCAAGGGCAGAAAGTACATCGACACGCCGTTGAAGTATTATTTTGAAGATGTGGGATTAAGGAATGCAAGATTAGGATTCAGACAGGTAGAAGAAACGCATCTAATGGAAAATATTATTTATAATGAATTACGAAGCAGAGGATATTCTGTAGATGTTGGTGTTGTAGAAAAGCGTGGAACAGATGAAAATGGCAAAGAATACAAGAAACATTTGGAAATTGATTTTGTTGCTAACCTGGGAAGTAAACGTTATTATATTCAATCCGCGTTCAGTATACCAACAGAAGAAAAACGCATCCAGGAAAAGGCTTCTCTTGTCAATATAAACGATTCATTCAAAAAGATTATTGTTGTTAAGGACGTAGTAAACATTACTAGAGATGAAGTTGGAATTACTACTATGAGTATCTATGACTTTTTGTTAAAAGAAAACAGTTTGGAATTGTAGTAGTAAATACAAAAAAATATGCCTGTAATTTGGTATAACAGGCTTTATCAACATATTATTGTATCCTTCTTGTTTTTTCTGTTATTGAAAAAAGATATCAACATCTGAATGTGATATAATTCTTTTATGGAAAAATTTATATTACATTCAGATTATCAACCAGCAGGGGATCAGCCCAAAGCCATTGAAGAATTAGTAAATGGCATTCAAAATCATCAGAAGTATCAAGTTTTATTAGGAGCAACAGGAACTGGAAAAACATTTACGATTTCTAAAGTGATTGAACAAATCAATAAACCAACACTGGTTTTTGCTCACAATAAAACATTGGCAGGTCAATTGTATAGTGAATTCAAAGAATTTTTTCCACAGAATCGTGTGGAATATTTTGTATCGAATTTCGATTATTATCAACCAGAAGCTTATGTACCCAAAACCGATACATATATTGATAAAAATACGAAAACCAATGAAGAATTGGATATGCTTCGAATGGCAGCTGTCAATAGCGTATTAGAAAGAAGAGACACCATTATTGTTGCTTCTGTTGCTTCGATTTATGGAGCCAGCAATCCTGAACAATACCGACATATGATTTTTTCGCTTCGAGTAGGGGAAATCATCACTCAAAAAGAATTGATGGAAGCTTTAATTGAGCAACAATACAAGCGAAATGATTCCGATCCACAACGTGGAACTTTTCGTAAAAGAGGCGATGTCATAGAAGTGACGCCTGGACATACCGATCAGTACTTGGTTCGCATTGAAATGTTTGATGATGAAATTGAACGTATCAGTGAAGTGGATCCTGTAACAGGTAAACTTATTCAAGCATACCGTATTTATAATTTCTATCCAGCTACGGGCTATGCCAATACGATGGATGTCATGAAAAAGGCCGCAAAGTCCATTGAAACTGAGTTAGAAGAACGACTGGATTATTTTGATAAGCTTCAAAAACCATTGGAAAAAGAACGACTCGAACAAAGATGTCGCCATGACATTGAATCGCTTCGTGAAATTGGAGTTTGTCCTGGTATTGAAAATTATTCACGACACATAGATGGACGAAAACCAGGGGAACGTCCATATACTTTATTTGATTATTTTCCCGATGATTTTTTATTGGTAGTGGATGAAAGTCACGTTTCGCTTCCGCAAATTAGAGGAATGTATAACGGCGATAGAGCTCGAAAAGAAACATTGGTGGAATATGGATTTCGTTTACCAAGTGCATTGGATAATCGTCCACTTCGATTTAATGAATTTGAAGAATTAATTCCTCAGGCTATTTTTGTTTCGGCTACACCAGGAGACTATGAATTAGAAAAAGTTGATCATGTCACGGAACAAATTATTCGTCCAACGGGTTTATTGGATCCTCTTGTGGAAGTGCGACCTATTGAAGGACAAATCGATGATTTAGTAGGAGAAATCAAAGATCGAATTGAGAAAAATCAAAGAACTTTGATTACAACTTTAACCGTTCGAATGGCAGAGGATTTAACGTCGTATTTAAAGAGCATGGATTTAAAAGTGGCCTGGCTGCATCATGAAGTCAAAACCATTGAACGAACAGAAATCATTCATGATTTACGACAAGGAAAATACGATGTCTTAATTGGAATTAATTTATTACGAGAAGGACTGGATATTCCTGAAGTCTCTTTAATTGCGATTCTGGATGCCGATAAAGAAGGATTCTTACGTTCAAAGCGTTCTTTAGTTCAAATTATTGGACGTGCAGCTCGTAATAGCGAAGGAAAAGTTATCATGTATGCCGATCAAATCACAGAAAGCATGGAATATGCGATTCAGGAAACGAATCGTCGTCGTTCCATTCAGGAGGCCTTTAATATTGAACATGGCATTGTTCCTAAAACCATCATCAAACCGATTCATGATGTGGTTCGTTCGAAAGAAACCAAAGAAATGACGGCCAAATATTTGAAGAAAAAGAAGATGGGTAAAAAAGATAAGGAACAGATGATTACCAGTCTGGAAAAGGAAATGAAAGAAGCGGCTAAGGTTTTAGATTTTGAAAGAGCGGCGCAGCTTCGTGATATTTTATTTGAACTAAAAGCAGAAAATGAATGATTTCTGCTTTTTTTATTTGTACAATAAATACAGGAGAATAAAAAATATGGGATTGTTTAGAAAAAAGAAAGAAGTATCGTTTTCAAATGGAATGGAACTCTATGAAAAAGGAATGAAAGCATATCAGGAAAAAGAATATATACAGGCAAATGAATATTTGCTGCAAGCGTGTCCGTCACATGTAGAGGCTGTTCTTTTTTTAGGAAAACAATATTGTGATGGTTTTTTAGATCATGATGAAAAAGATGCTTTTGAGTTGTATGAAAAATATGTCGATCAAATAAAAAAAGATAGTACATATTCTAAAGTCATGTACGAATTGGCAAAGTGTTATTGCAATGGAATGGGTACAAAAAAAGATCGTATAGAGGCAATAAATAAAATGGAATTATGTAGAGTGTATGACAAGTCTTTTGATGAAATTGAATATCATACTTTTATTGCGAATTGTTACATTGAATTATGGAATGATATATATACAATTAAAGTAGCCAAAGAAAACAATCGATTCGATGAAATCAAAGATGAAATGCAGGAAGATGCCTATAATTTCATGTATCAAAAAAAATATTATAATAAATATGACGGCATTAACTATACATTGATTTTAAATCATACAGGACGAAAAGGATTCCGCCACTTTGAATTAGCAGGAGAACTTGGTGACCCTTATAGTAGTTATGTCTGTGCCAATATTGCAGCTATACCAGAATTTCGAAATCAATATACGGAACCTGTATTTAAATACTTGAAAATGGCCAATGATGGAGGAATTCATATTGCAGCTGCGGATATGTACTGGCGCTATATTAATGGCTTTTATCAAAACGCAAGTCCAAGTTATTATGAAATGGAAGATACAGTGAAACGCTTAAAAGTAGGCGCTAATGCTGGAAATGGAGATTGTCAACTGGCTTTAGCTCTATGTTATACATCAAACTTTATCAATGCCTATTCGTATGCCTATAATTTAGGAAATCCAAAAAGTCCAGAAGAAGAAAATGTACAACTATTTATGTCCTGGCTGGAAAAAGCAGCTATGAATGATTGTGTAGAAGCCAAGGTTTTATGGGCGGAGTATTTGGCTTTTGGTGAAATCTGGACAAAAAATGATGATCAATATCCAGCTGGTTTATTATATAAAAATGAAGGATCAAAGAAGTTTCCAAATACCGCAACACAAATGCTTATAAACGCTTTAACAGAATTACAAAACAAAAATGATAAAATGCATGAATATCGAACGGAAAAATTTATAAGAAAAACAGAGTATTTACTTAATAAATTAGAAAAGCAGGAATAATAACCTGCTTTTTTAAATCCATTGAATAGGCTCTTTACCATGTTGTATTAAAAAATCATTGGCTAATATAAAATGATTATTTCCAAAAAAGCCTCTGGAAGCACTTAAAGGCGAGGGATGTGGACTTGTTAAGACTAAATGATTTGGATTATTTAAAAATTTTTTGGCTTGAATGGCGCTGTTTCCCCATAATAAAAATACAATCGGCTGATCTTGTTCATTCAACACTTGTAAAGCTGCATTGGTAAAATTTTGCCAGCCTATTTTACTATGAGAAAAAGCTTTATGAGCTTCTACTGTTAAAACTGTATTCATTAATAAAACACCTTGTCGTGCCCAATCCGTTAAATCTCCATTGCGATTAACTGGAACATGATATTCATTTTCCAGTTCTTTATATATATTTTTTAAAGACGGTGGTAAAGGGAAATCAGATGGAACTGAAAAGGCATAGCCCTGGGCTTGTCCAATATTGTGATAAGGATCTTGTCCTAAAATCACAACTTTTGTGTCTTTTAAAGCTGTAGTTTTAAAAGCCGCAAAGATATTTTCTTTGGCGGGAAAGATTTGTTTTGTTTTATATTCACGGGCTAAAAAATACCGGATTTTGATTAAATATTCTTTTTGGATTTCCTGATCAAATAATAGATCCCAGTCATTGTTCATTGTCATAAAAATTCCTCTTTTTCTTTGTCTATCATATCACAATCAATGATATAATACCCACATGAGTGTACAAGAAAAAATTGAAAAAATGGAAAACTGTCGTGGAAGAAACCATGACTTATTGATATTTCGTGGCTGGTTGAATGAATATATACCGTCTCATAAACAATTGACAAAAATACAAGTCACAGGAACCAATGGAAAGGGAAGTACTTGTCAATGGTTTGCGGGTTTATTAAAGAATGCTGGTTACAAAGTCGGGGTTTTTACTTCTCCACATTTGATTTCACATTTTGAAAGAATTGTGATCAATGACAAAATGATTTCAGAAAATGAATGGGAACAAATCTATGATGAATTTGAGCCTTTATTTATAGAAAAAAAGATGACTATGTTTGAAATGGATCTATGGATGGCCTTGGTTTATTTTTTAAGACAAGAAGTGGATATTGCGATTATAGAAGTGGGAATGGGAGGAAGATTAGATGCCACAACGGCTTTAGACTATTGTGCCACTGTCATTACCAATGTCAGCTTTGATCATCAGGCATATTTAGGAAATAGTCTGGAACAAATTGCGTATGAGAAAAGTGGAATCTTTAAACCAGGTGTATTGGCTTTAACAACTGAAAAAAAAGAAAACTGTCAGAAAGTCATGGAAAATGTGGCTTCTGTGATGCATCCAATGCTTGGTTTTGTGGATTTTCCATATGAAATCAAAGACAATCAAATTGAAATTGAATGGAATCATCATACATATTATATGAATCTTCCTGTTTATCAAGTCGATAACTTTGGTTTAGCTTTAGAAACATTATATGCATTGGGAATGGAATTAGAGCCTTCTTGTATTCAAAAAACAATTGATGAATTTCAATGGCTGGGAAGATTTACGAAGTTAAAGCGAAGTCATCAAGTGATTTTAGATGGAGCTCATAATGTAGATGGCATTCAATCGTTAGTGAATTCCATTTCAACCTGGAAGGGAGACATTTATTTTTCGGTTTTAAGTGATAAAGACGCACAAGAAATGATTGATATATTAAATCAATTGCATTGTCCCATCACTTTAGTGCAAATCGATAGTTATCGTTGTTATCCATTGGAATCACTTAACCTTCCATTGATTTCAAAGGAAGAACTTATACAACGAATCAACAACCCACAAAAAGATATGTTGATTTGTGGTTCATTGTATTTTATTGGAGAAATATTGGAGAAAGTAAATGGCTAAAAGAAAAAAAAGAAAAATTAATGTGTTTCGTTTATTTATTTTAGGACTCATTTGTGTTTTATTGATTTTTTTATTGGGATTTGGCATCAAAAAAATATTGTTTTCTTCAAAAGAAACACCAATTATTAAAGAAGAAAAGTATGATGAAATTGTACAAGCAGGTTTTACTATAGAAGAAGCCAAAGAATTGGCATCTTTATCAAATTATTGGCCAAGTCGATTAGAGAGATACGCAGCTTATACAAAAGCTGATACATTAGAACAAAGAGTTATGGAAGTCAATTGTGACATGGACTTAGAACCCTATGCCCAAACAACAATCGTTGAAGATGATACAGATGTTACATATTTAGTGAATAAATTTTATGCCCTGCCAGATGGCTATGTTCCAGATGATTTAGTGGGATTGGATGTATTTGCATGTGTACAAGGGCAAGATTATTCTTGTCAGGATGTGGATGTTATTCAATTACGAAAAGAAGTTTACGATGCATATATAAAGTGGTGTAAAGCTGCTGAAAAAGAAAATATAGAAATAAGAGCTATTGCCGGGTATCGTTCGTATGAATATCAAAAAGGATTGTGGGACTACAATGCTCAAATTCATGGACAAGAATATGCGGATTCATATTATGCACGTCCCGGACAAAGTGAACATAATACAGGGTTGGCAGTGGATATCACATTCAATGGTTATAATTTTAATGAAATTGAAAATTATGATGGCTATGAATGGATTTTAGAAAATGCTCACAAATATGGTTTTATTCTTCGTTATCCAGAAGATAAAGTCGATGTAACAAGATATGGATATGAAAGCTGGCATTTTCGTTATGTAGGAAAAGATGTGGCTACAAAGATTTATGAAAACAACTGGACATTGGAGGAATATTATGGCGCAAAAGAAGAAGCGTAGAAAAATGAGAAAGAGAACACGGAATCGAATCATTTTTGGTTTGATTTGTCTTTTGATTTTAGTCATTTTAATAAATCTTGTTTTGTTTATTGGACGAAGCATTCAATCTTTATTTAATAAAGACGATACTGAAAAAACAACGGAAGTCATTTCAACAAAAAATAAAGACAATGTTGTTTCTTTAATTGGAGTTGGCGATAATTTAATTCATGATACTGTTTATGCAGATGCTTTACAAGCAGACGGAAGCTATGATTTTTCAAAGATGTATGAAAACTTTGAAAAAGATGCACAAAATGCGGACATTGCTTTTATCAATCAGGAAACAATTTTAGGAGGTGTGGAATTGGGATTATCTGGATATCCTACTTTTAATTCTCCTACAGAAATTGCGCGTAATTTAGAAGAAGCTGGTTTTAATTTAGCTAACCTGGCAACAAATCATTGCTTGGATCGAAGCGATACAGGAATTGAAAATGAATTGAATGCGTTTGGAAATACAGATATTGTTGTAGATGGTATATATACTTCACAAGAACAATTTAATTCCATTCCTACTTTTACCAAAAAAGGAATTACCTTTAGTTTCTTAGCCTATACCTATGGAACCAATGGCATTGAAGCACCAAATAGCTATAATGTATCTTATTTTGATGATGCCTTGATTCAAGATGAAGTCAAACGTGCTAAGGAAATCAGTGACGTTGTGATTGTATCGGCACATTGGGGCGATGAAAATACATTTGCACCAAGTGATTATCAAAAACACTTTGCGCAAGTTTTTGCGGATTGCGGGGTAGACTTAGTGATTGGAACCCACCCACATACGATTCAACCGGTAGAATGGATTCAGGGAAGTAATGGCAACAAAATGTTGTGTGTTTATTCGTTGGGAAATTTTATTGGTGGTATGTTGACAACGGATAATGCGATTGGGGGCATGATTTCTTTGGATTTTGTGAAAGAAAAGGATTCAATTTCGATTCAAAATGTGAAATGGATTCCTACTTTTATTCATTTTGAAGGAAACCAAAATAATATTTTAGAAGAAAGATATAATTATAAAGCGTATCGTGTGGATCAATATAGTGATGAATTGGCTTCAAAACATGTATTAAATGGATATGAAGGCAATGTAGTGAGTCTGAATTATATCAATTCTGTCACAAAAGATGTAATTGATTCCCAATTCTTAGAATAATTTGATATGATAGAAAAGCGGAGGATGAAAAAATGCGAGACAATCAAATGTTTTCAATTATTGAAAAAGAACAACAACGTCAAAAACAAAATGTAGAATTGATAGCATCCGAAAACTTTGTATCGAAAGAAGTTCGTGAAGCACAGGGTTCTGTTTTAACCAACAAATATGCAGAAGGATATCCTGGAAAGCGCTACTATGGAGGATGTGTTCATGTTGATGAAGCAGAAAGTTTAACGATTCAAAGAGCTTTGGATTTATTTAAGGCAGAACATGTCAATGTACAGCCTCATTCAGGGTCACAAGCCAATATGGCAGTATACAATACGATTTTACAACCAGGAGATACTGTATTGGGAATGGATTTAGCTGCTGGTGGTCATTTAACACATGGACATCCATTAAACTTTTCTGGTACATTATATAATTTCATTCCCTATTTAGTAGATGCTCAAAGTGAATGCATTGACTATGATTTATTAGAGAAACAAGCATTAGAAGTAAAACCAAAATTAATTGTAGCAGGAGCCAGTGCTTATTCTCGTATTATCGATTTTAAACGTTTACGTGAAATTGCGGATAAAGCAGGTTGTTATTTGATGGTAGATATGGCTCATATTGCTGGATTGGTAGCTACAGGGGCGCATCCAAGTCCAATTCCATATGCTGATTTTGTCACTACGACAACACATAAAACACTTCGTGGACCTCGTGGGGGAATGGTTTTCTGTAAAGAAGAATTTGGTAAGAAATTGGATTCCAAAGTTTTTCCAGGAATGCAGGGAGGACCACTGGAACATGTGATTGCGGCGAAAGGAATTTGTTTATATGAAGCCAGTCAACCGGAATTTAAAGACTATATTGATCAAGTCTTAAAGAATGTGCAAGTGATGGTCAAAGGATTTAAAGAAGCTGGTTTTAGAATTGTTTCTGGTGGAAGTGATAATCACTTATTGATGGTGGATGTTTTAAATTCCATTGGAATGAGTGGAAAAGCAGCTGAAAAATTATTAGATGCAGCGGGTATTACATGCAACAAAAATACCATTCCATTTGATACACAAAAACCATTTGTGACATCTGGAATTCGATTAGGAGCGGCAGCTATGACATCACGTGGATTTAAAGAAAAAGAATTTGAACAAGTCACAAATTGGATGATTGAAGTTTTAAAAGCCAATGATGAACAAACATGTGCTCGTATCAAAGAACAAGTTGTGGCTTTAACGAGTCAATTTCCAACGGAGGCTGTTCTTTGATTGATGTCTATGCCATTGGGAAGAATAAAGACAAGTCATTAACGGCTTTAGAAAAAGAATATATCAAACGCTTATCGGCTTTTACAAAAGTCAGTGTGACTGAATTTAAAGATGAAAATAATGATCATACAGATAGAGAAAATGAAGTTCTTTTAATCAAAGAAAAAGAAGGAGAACGTGTATTATCGAAAATAAAAGATTCCGATTTTGTGGTTTTACTGGATTTACACGGTCAAATGCTGGATAGTTTATCTTTTTCACAAAAATTAGAAACCTGGCAAATGAAATATTCTCATCTGATCTTTGTGATTGCTGGTTCATTAGGACCCAGTGAATCCTTAGTTAAGCGAGCAAATTTTCGATGGAAACTATCGGATTTAACGTTTACGCATTTAATGACACGTGTCTTACTTTTGGAACAAATTTATCGTGGTTATATGATTTTAAATGGTCGTTCTTATCATAAATGACGACCATTTTTTTGTAAAAAAAATATCAAAAAAAGGCTTTTACTTTTTTGGTTTCATGAGATAATAGAGAAGGGATAGAACAGAGACTATAAAAAGGAGGGGATTTTTATGGTGTCGAAAATTGTCATTTTTTTAGGGGCTTTTGTGATGGCTTTTTGTTTTGGAAAGATGGTTAACGAAGTTTCTAAAGAAATTGATCGAAAGAAGAAAATTATAATTGTTTTTGTATTAGAATTATTTATTTTCCTGATTTTCTTCTTAAAACTGGATGTACGAGTGGGTATTTTCAATTTATTGATTTGCCTGATTTGTGCAGGGGTAGAGACAACCTTAGAAATGTTTTTAGAAAAATTTATACCATTATGAACAGCTCAAAGATCTTATCAATAAGGTCTTTTTTTTGTTTTTTGTTTGTGAAAAACTAGTCATTCAAATGGTGTAGTGATATAATGAAATCGCAAATTTAGACATTAGGAGGATATTACATGGCTAAAAAAACAGTTAGAGACCTTGATGTTGCTGGGAAAAAGGTTTTAGTACGTTGCGATTTTAACGTACCAAGAAAAGATGGTAAAATTACAGATGACAATCGTATCGTAATGGCTTTGCCTACTATTAAGTATTTAATTGAAAACAATGCGAAAATTGTTTTATTTTCACATTTAGGTAAAGTAAAAACAGAAGAAGACAAAGCTAAAAACAACTTAGAATGTGTAGCTGTTCGTTTACAAGAATTGTTACCAGATACAAAAGTAACTTTCTGTCCTGTAACACGTGGTCCTGAATTAGAGCAAGCAGTTGCTAACTTAAATAATGGGGAAATTGTTTTAGTACAAAATACTCGTTATGAAAAAGGTGAAAGCAAAAATGATGAAGAATTAGGTAAATACTGGGCTAGTTTAGGTGATGTATTTGTTGAAGATGCATTTGGTTCTGTTCACCGTGCACATGCTTCTACAGTTGGGATTCCAACAAATATTAAAGAAAATGGATTGGGATTCTTAGTAGAAAAAGAAGTCACAATGTTAGGAAAAGCAGTTGATGAACCGGCTCATCCTTTTGTTGCCATCATTGGTGGTTCAAAAGTTTCATCAAAAATTGATGTTGTTGACAACTTATTGAAAAAAGCAGACAAAGTAATTATCGGTGGAGGTATGGCATATACTTTCAGTAAAGCAACTGGTGGAAAAATTGGTACTTCATTAGTTGAAGATGATAAATTAGATTTAGCAAAAGAATATTTAGAAAAAGCTGGAGACAAATTAGTTCTTCCTATCGACAATGTTATTGCGGATGCATTCTCTGAAGATGCAAATACAGGTGTTGCCGATGCTGGTCAAATTCCTGATGGATGGATGGGATTGGATATTGGTCCTAAATCTGTTGAATTATTCAAAGAAACTTTACAAGGGGCTAAAACAGTTGTATGGAATGGTCCAATGGGTGTATTTGAAATGGCAAAATTTGCTAAAGGTACAGAAGAAGTATGTAAAGCAATTTCTGAATTGGATGGAGCAATCACAGTTATTGGTGGAGGAGACTCTGCAGCTGCTGCTAAGCAATTAGGATATGCTGACAAATTCTCTCACGTATCAACTGGTGGGGGAGCTTCATTAGAATATATGGAAGGTAAAGTATTACCTGGTAT
Organism: Floccifex sp.; assembly: GCF_051873555.1. Classification (GTDB taxonomy): domain Bacteria; phylum Bacillota_I; class Bacilli_A; order Erysipelotrichales; family Erysipelotrichaceae; genus Floccifex. The sequence goes on from NZ_JBJEEY010000116.1 coordinate 13,718, forward strand.
TGCAATCATTGCTGAAAAATAAGGAGTTAAAAACATGGCAAGAAAACCTATTATTGTTGGAAACTGGAAAATGAATAAAAACAATGCAGAAACAAAAGCATTCTTTGAAAAAGTAGATGCAGTGGCTGCAAGTGAAAATGCGACTTATGGAATTGGATGTCCATTTACAGATTTAAGAACAGCAGTTGACAATGCCAAAAACTTAATTGTTGCGGCTGAAAACTGTCACTGGATTGATTCAGGGGCTTATACTGGTGAAGTTTCTGTTCCAATGTTAGAAGAAATTGGATTGAAATATTGTATCATTGGTCACTCTGAAAGACGTCAAATGTTTGGTGACACAGATGAAACTGTAAACAAAAAAGCAAAACGTTTAATTGAAGCTGGAATCACTCCAATCTTATGTATTGGTGAAACAGAAGCGCAATACGATGCTGGTGAAACAGAAAAAGTTATTCGTGATCAATTAACTGGATCCATTGCAGATTTATGTCCAAAATGCGTTGGAAATATGGTAATTGCTTATGAACCAATTTGGGCTATTGGAACAGGTAAATCCGCTACAAAAGATGATGCACAAAAATGCTGTGCAATCGTTCGTGATCAAGTTCGTGTAATGTATGGTGATGAAGCCGCTGAAAATGTACGTGTTCAATATGGTGGTTCTGTTAAACCTGGAAACATCGTTGAATATATGGCTTGTCCAGACATTGATGGTGCTTTAATTGGTGGGGCTTCTTTAAAAGAAGATAGCTTTATTGAAATCATCGAAAAAACAAAATAAATATTTAAAATTAGCTTCGAAAATTTCGAAGCTTTTTTTTATAATGAAATTATGAAACCAATACTAAAAAATGACATACAAAAAGCTCTTTTAGATTTAGGCATTCAAAAAGGATGGCACATTATAGTTCATACTTCCCTTAGTTCCATTGGCTATGTATGTGGAGGGGCACAAGTGATTATTGAAGCTTTACTGGAAAGTGTCGGAAAACAAGGAACCATTGTGATGCCCAGTCAATCCTGGAAAAATTTAGACCCAGAAACGGGAGTACACTGGGATGTATCAAAAGAAGACTGGGATTTGATTCGTGAAAACTGGCCGGCTTATCAAAAAGAAATAACACCAACTAATACTATGGGAACAGTCGCGGAAATGTTTCGCACATGGCCAGGTACACTTCGTTCTAATCATCCAGCGCGTTCTTTTTGTGCCAATGGAAAAATGGCAAAAGAAATTATTGAAAACCATACACTATCTAATATCTTTACCATGGATTCGCCTCTAGGAAAGTTATATGAACTAGATGGTTATGTTTTATTGATTGGTGTTGACTATGACAAAAATACTTCGTTACATTTAGCCGATACCTTAGCTGATTATCCAAGTAAACACAATTGCATAGAACACAGCGCGATTTTTGAAAATGGAAAACGAGTCTGGAAAGCTTATGAAACATTATATGTAGATGGAAATGACTTTATTCAAATTGGAAAAGACTTTGAACAAAGTCACGTTGTAAAAAAGACAAAACTCGGAAAAGCCACTTGTACTTTGATGTCCCAAAGAGAATTAGTGGACTTTGCGACTTTCTGGATCGAACAAAATCGAAATTAATCTAAATAAGTCATATTAATGGGATGCGAATCACTGATACAAATGACATCGTCTAAATCCGCAAATTTAATTGGATAAATGCGATTGAACTTTGTAGAATCTGCCAAGATATAAGCCTGATTCGATCTTTGGATGACTTTTTCTTTTACAGCAGCTTCCCAGTCATTGGTTGTTGTGATCTGGGCTTTGGGATGAATACCATTGGCTCCCATAAAAGCTAAATCAAAATAAAAAGAATCCAGGTATTCAAATGTCTTGGCCCCTGTAATGGCTTCGGTACTTTTTCTAAGTGTTCCTGGAAGAACAATGGTATGTATATTTCTTTCTAGTAAAGCACTTAAATGTGGAATTCCAATAGTAACAACTGTGATATTTTTACTATGAATATAAGGAATCATTTCAAAAGTAGTACTGCCAGCATCCAAATAAATGGTCTGATTATTTTGAATCAATAGGGCCGCTTTTCGAGCAATTCTTACTTTTTCACCAGCATTTTCACTGGATTTATAAATCATAGGCAATTCATCAACCTGGGTATTGGACATAGCTCCTCCATGAAAGCGATGAATCATATGAAGATCTTCCATTTGTTGTAAATCTCTTCGAATGGTTGCAATGGAAACCGGACAAATATTTAAAATATCTTCGGTACTGACCTTTTCTTTTGTCTGGCATAAATTTAAAATAACCTGCCATCTATCTTGTTTTCTCATAGTTTCATTATAGCCACTATATTTGATTGAAACAATCAATTCTATTGAGTGTTTTTTAAAAACAATTGATAATTGATTGTTTTTAGTTTTAAATGAAAGAAAGAAGAGGTGAAAACATGATATATACAGTTACTTTTAATCCGGCAATTGATTATGTGATTCAAGTGGAACATTTTAAATCAGGTCAAATAAATCGAAACAAAACAGAAAATGTATTTTATGGTGGAAAAGGAATTAATGTTTCTTGTATTTTAAATGAATTGGGATTTCAAAGTACGGCTTTGGGATTTATTGCCCATTTTACTGGAACAGCCCTTCAAAATGGATTAAATCAATTAGGCATTCCAACAGATTTTATTCAAGTTGAAAATGGAATGACGCGTATCAATGTCAAAATGAAATCCGATGAAGAAACTGAAATCAATGGTATTGGACCCAAAATTGAATCAAAACATTTTCAGGCTTTATTAAATAAAATTAAACAACTTAAAAAAAATGATTTATTAATTCTTTCTGGAAATATTCCAACAAGTTTAGAATCCGATAGCTATGAAAAAGTCATTTCACAGTTAGACTCAGATGTAGATTTTGTGATTGATGCTGAAAAAGATTTATTGATGAAAACATTGAAATATCATCCTTTTTTAATCAAACCAAATAATTTAGAATTACAAGAAATATTTGATATTGAATTTGAAAATGAAGACCAGATCATTGAATGTGCTAAAAAGTTGCAGGAAATGGGGGCTCGAAATGTTCTGGTGTCTATGGCAAAAGATGGAGCGATTTTAGTGGATGAAAATGGTGGTATTTATAGACAAGGTGTGTGTAAAGGAACAGTTGTCAATTCTGTAGGGGCAGGAGATTCTATGGTGGCTGGTTTTTTGGCTGGATATTTAAAAGAAAATGATTATGAATATGCACTTAAATTGGCTACGGCTTGTGGAGGTGCCACTGCGTTTCATTCAGGTTTAGCAACTTTTGATCAAATTATGGATGCATTTTCAACTTTGGAGTAGTTTATGGAAAATAAATTAAGAAATTTAGTGAAGGAAAATACCATACAAGAAAATTATGAAAAGAATCATGCGATTCTTTTGGGTAAACAATTGGGCTTTTCTCGTAATTGGATTTCTCAGCATTTAAATGATCTCTATAACGATGGAACCTTTATTAAAATTAATTCTCGTCCTGTTTTATTTTTAGATCGAACAACCATACAGGAAAAATATAATATTGTTTTGAAAAAAAGAATCTATAATTCATTGGAAGAATTACTGGAGGAATGTCAAACTAAAAATCCGCAAGATTTTGAAACATTAATTGGCTTTGATGGATCGTTACGTGATGTGATTGAAACTTGTAAAGCCAGTATGTGTTATCCACCCAATGGTCTTCCAACTTTGTTGTATGGACCCACAGGAACGGGGAAGAGCCTGATTGTTCAAAAGATGTATGAATATGGAATTCATCAACAAAAATTAAATTCGGATTCTAAGTTTGTCCACGTAAATTGCTCGGAATATGCCAATAATCCGGAATTATTAACTGCTTATTTGTTTGGATATAAAAAAGGAGCTTTTACAGGAGCCGATCACGATAATCCAGGTTTGATTCAAGAAGCCGATGGAGGAATGTTGTTTCTGGATGAAGTTCATTGTTTAAAACCGGAATGCCAGGAAAAATTGTTTTTATTTTTGGATAATGGACAATATCGCCAAATTGGAGACAATGAACATGTGTATTCAAGCAAAGTCTTTATGGCTTTTGCGACAACAGAAGAACCTAAAAAAGCTTTATTAAAAACATTATTGCGGCGAATTCCCATTCAGATTTGTATTCCGTCTTTAGAAGAAAGAGGCGAAAAAGAAAAGACAAAATTGATTGTGAGTTTATTAGAAAAGGAATCCAATCAAATTCAAAAAGAAATTCGTATTACCTCCAATGCATATCAGGCATTGTTGTCAACGGTTTATGAAGGAAATGTTGGGGAATTAAAAAATGTGATTCGGCAAACGTGTATGAATGCATTGTTTATGAATGGAAATGAAAAATATGTAGAAATCAACAATCTTCATTTACCACATCATATTAATTTTCATCCGTATTCGATTGTGCAGCATAAAGTCTTGTCATTGGATGAATTAAAGAAACAAATCATTCCTGAATTTGGAATTCAAGTGTCTAAAAAAATCACAAAGTGGACGTTAAAGTTACAAAACAATGAAATTTTAATTGATGAATATTTTGATAAATTGTTTATTTATGTGTCTCAATTTGTCAACAATGCGATGTTTTCTGATAATAAAGCAGTTTATGCTTCAAATTTAAATGTGATTGATTCATTGAAGTCTATTTTAGAAATGGTGAATCAAAAATATCGTAAAAACTTAAAAGATAAAGAAATTAATTCAATTTGTATGGTCTTTGTTGAATATTTTTCGAATTATTCGGATGTTTCAAAATGGGATATGGAACCCTATGAAGTTTTTATTTCATTGGTCAAGAAAAAATACCATTCTGAATTTTCATTTTTTGAATCTGTTTCGGAATTAATTTCCATGCATTTGAATTTAGAATGCAACAATTATATTATTGCCTGTCTAGCTTTATGGTTAGCCAATATTCAAGGTGAATCCAAACAACATCAAAGAATTGGTATGATTATTGCCCATGGCTATGCTACAGCAAGTTCTATTGCTTCCAGTGTCAATAAAATGCTGGATCATTATGTATTTGATGCCATTGATATGCCATTGGATACATCAACCGATTTGATTTTAGAAAAATTAAATGAATATATTCAAAACTGGAATCAAATTAAGGACTTGGTTTTATTGGTGGATATGGGCTCTTTGGAACAGATTTATAATCATTTGAATTCATTGGATGCCAATGTTGCTATTGCCAATAATGTTTCTACAAAATTTGCGTTATTTGTGGGGCAAGGCATGTTACAGGGAAAGCCATTAAAACAGATTTTTGAAGAATCCATTGAAATGAATCCAACGACATATAAAATCATGGAATCAAGGGAAAAAGAAAAAATCATTTTATGTTCATGTGCAACAGGTATTGGAACAGCTGAAAAATTAAAAGAAATATTAGAAGATTCATTACCGTCTCAATTACCAATAAAAGTATTAACATATGATTATTCGACTTTGGTCAAAAAACAATTAGAGGACGATTTCTTTGAAGGGTATGAAGTTTTGTGCATTGTAGGAACTTTAAATCCCAAAATTCCAAATTTAAAATTTGTGCCGATTGAAGAATTAATTGTGAATGAATCATTTGGATTTTTAACAAATTATTTCATGGATATTTTGTCTAAAGAGGATATGGATTTATTTCAGAAGAATTTATTAAAGAATTTTTCTTTAACTAATATCATTATGAATTTAACATTCTTAAATCCAAATAAGTTATTAGAACATGTAGCCGATTCTATTGATCTTCTTCAAAAAGAAATGAATACGACTTTTTCAAATAATATGTGTTTTGGATTGTATGTTCATATTTGTTGTTTAATTGAAAGATTAGTGACTCGAGATGGAATTGATACGTATACAAAGACTTTAGATGAGTGTTCTAATGTATTTAAAGAGTTTTATTATCATTTAAAGGAAGCTTTTCATAAAGTAGAAAAATACTATCGTATTGAGATTCCAATTGAAGAAGTGGAATACATTTATTTGTATATACAAAATATGAAGGAAACAAGCAGCAATGAAGACGATGAATAAATTGAATGTGAATGGACATATTGTCAATGTTTCTTATACAAAAGAACAAATTGAAACAATTTTTATGCCTTTACTACAAAGATGGATTGATTGTTTCCATAATAAACAAAGAAGAATCATTGTCTTTTTAGCGGCTTGTCCAGGTAGTGGAAAAAGTACATTGGCTTTATTTTTAGAGCAGTTGTTTGAACAGATGGATGCAAATTGTTCGTTTCAAAGCATTGGCATGGATGGATTTCATTTTTCTAATGCCTATTTGAAAGAACATCATTTAGAACATGAAAAAGGAAGTGCCAATACATTTGATGTTCAAAAATTAAAGAAATGGATTGAACAAACAAAAGAACAAGACACTTGGTGGCCTGTATATTCCAGATTGATGCATGAACCAGTGGATCATCAAGTTTTGATTCAAAGTGATATTGTATTGATTGAAGGAAATTATTTATTGTCAAAAGAAAGTCCATGGAATGAATTAATAGATTTATGTGATGATTCGATTTTCTTTTATGTTCCTGTCAATCTATTAAAAGAGCGTCTTATTTTACGTAAGAGTAAATCCATTGGAATGGAAAAAGCCATTGATTTTTATGATCAATCGGATTCTAAAAATATTGAATATGTATTGAAAACAAAAAGAAAAGCTAATATTGAATTTTCATTATAAACAGGATCATAAAGATCCTTTTTTTGTCATATTATCTTCACAATTGATTATTTGTAAATAATAAATGAAATGATGTAAAAAATAGCCAAAATCATGATATCTAAATATGTTAAGATGAAAGCATAAAAACAGACAGAAAAAATATAAAAGCTGCGGGAAATATTATACATCAAATCAATATTATAGGAGGATTTTTAAATGAATAAAAATACTACACAATGCCCGCGGCACACAATGAACAGTTTCTACAAGCTATCAAACGATTTAGACCCTTTGATGATACGTTTATGCGTATCCTGTTTAAAAACAACAAGAAATTATTAGAAAAGATATTGAATATAATCTTGTCTAGAGATGATATCCAAATTGAAAAGTATGTTATTCAATATGATGTAAAACAAGCTCATTCGAAATCTATTATTTGTGATATCGTACTATTTGATATAGAAGGAAATATATACGATATCGAAGTGGAAAGAAGTATACAAAAAGCTTTGCCGGAAAGACTAAGATATTATGCTTCTATTCTGGATATTGAAAATGCCAAGAAGAATATGGACTATAAAGAATTTAAAGATATCTATATTATTTTCATTACCGAACAGGATTATTTCAAAAAAGGATGTCCAGTCTATCATGTAGAACGAATGATATATGAATTGGATAAAAGTCTATTTAATGATCGAATTCATCTGATGTATGTCAATGGACAATATCGAGGAAATGATGCACTGGGTTTATTGATGCATGACTTTGGATGCAGTGATTATCGAGAAATGAAAACGATAGAACTTAAAGAAGCTGTCAAACAACTAAAAACCGGAAATATGGAGGTACAAAACATGTGTGAGATCATGGAAGAAATAAGAGAAAGTGGAAGATTGGAAGGAAAAGCCGAAGGAATAGCGGAAGGAAAACTTGAGGAAAAGGAAAAACTGCGCATAAACTACAAATTAAAGGAATGAAAATAGAAGAAATTGCAGAATTTGTAGAATGTAGTGTTTCCCAGGTAAGCTAGTGGCTTTCTAAATCAAATGATTGTTTAGTATAACTTATGATATGATCTCCTAGTAGACAGTTTAAAAATTAAATCTGACTACGGTTTTTTATAATAGGACGAAAGTCAAAATATTCAAAAGAATTTAAATTAATCGCAATATAATCATACTTTAATGGATAAGGGTCCTTGGACGATATTGCGATTAAACATAATATTTTTCATTAGTATCACAAAGAATATGGGTTTCTAATGATAACAATCATATAGAACAGAAGAATTATATTTTTGGAAAGAAGGAAATTTGTATGAAAAATTACATAAGGCTTCATCAGAAGAAAGAATTTAGGTGAGAGGAAAATCTTTAAATGCAGATGCATAAAAAGCTTTTTTATTAATTTTCGACCATAAATCAGGATATTTTCAACTCTTCAAAATTTACCTTTAATTTTTCTTTAATAAAGATTTAAAATCAATCCACAATATTATTCACCCATATTTCACTTTTGATTAAGAAATAGCCTAATATGGCTTTTATGGCATCAGTAAAAGTGACTAAAATCAGTATTGAATGGATATTTAATAAAGAAAAATGAGTTAGATAAAATGCAAATGGAATTAAGATTATCCATGTATAGCCACTATCAAATAAGAACGTAATACCCATTTTTCCGCCACTTCGTAAAATGAAATACGAAGCATTGACATAGGACCAAAGAGGCATAGCTAATGCTTGTACAATGATAAAATAAGTGGCTAAGTCTTTAATGGTTGTTGTGGTTTGATACATCATAGGAAAGATTTTTCCAACAGGTATTAAAATCAAAGCAAATATTGTAGTAATTACACAACAAAATGGCATTAATTTTTTTACATCGTCTTTAGCTTCTTCAAATAAACTGGCACCGAGTTTAGTTCCAATCAGAATTCCAGTAGCTGAGCCCAATTGAATATAGATGACACCAAATAAGTTGGTCAAAGTACTGGCAATATTTCGGGCAGCCACAACTTCTAATCCTTTTACACTGTAACATTGAGCGATGGTAGACATTCCCAGAGACCATAGAAATTCGTTCATTAATAAAGGAAAACTTTTCTTCAGAATTTGAATGGCTAAGTTTCCTGGAATATGAAATAAATGACGATAGGCACCAATCAAATACTGGTTTCTTTCTAAATGTGTATGTGCCCAAATAATCATGACAGAAGCTTCTATGATTTTTGATATGACAGTGGCAATGGCAGCACCGGCAACTCCTAATTGGGGGAGTCCAAATTTTCCAAAAATCAAGGCATAGTCTAGAACCAGGTTAATGCCAATGGCACTCATTGCGGCATACATTGGAATTTTTGTTTCTTTGATTTCACGAATAACACTGCAATAGACTTGTCCAATTCCAAATGGAATTAAACTCCATAAAATAATATTTAGATATTCTTTTCCATATTGCAGTGTCTGTGTAATCATTTCTAAGGAATCATCTTTTGATAGAAACAATTGAATTAAAGAATCCCCGAATATAGAAAATATAAATAAACCAAATAAAATAATCAGACTGGCAAATAAGAGGCGAAAGCGGAATGTGTATTTTTGGCCTTCGTGATTTTTCTGACCAAAAAACTGGCATCCAAAAATACTGGCTCCTGAAACAGAACCAAAAATGGTAATATTAAAGACGAAGACAAATTGATTGACAATGGAAACTCCACTCATTTGAAGGGTCCCGACTTGTCCAACCATAATATTATCGAGTAAACTGACAAAATTGGTGATCAGGTTTTGGATGATCATGGGAATGGCAATGTACAGGACATGAAAATAAAAGTCTTTGGTTCCCATATAGGCTTTGAATCGATGCATGTATTTCTCCTTTCGTGTTTATCCATCATATCATTGAATTATTTTTTTGAAAAGGACACAAAGAAAGACACTAATTGGCATGGAATTTGCTATATAAGAGCGAAGACAAGAAAGGAGAGAGAAAAATGAGTATTGTTCTAGGAAGAATTGATTATCGTTTGTTGCATGGAATTGTCGCAACAATGTGGGCACCTCAATCTGGGGCACAACGAGTTATGGTTATTGATGATAAAGTAGCTAATGATCCTGTCATCAAAGAAAGTATGCGTCTAGGAAAACCTGCGGGTATGGCTTGTTCAATTATTACATTAGAAACAGCTGTTAAAAACTTTAAAGCAGGTAAATATGATAGCCATAAAGTATTTGTTGTTTGCGAAAATCCGGAAACGTTCCTGGCTTTACAAGAACAAGCAGGGCAAAAGATTCCTCGTATTGTCGTTGGAATTACAAGAAACAATAAAACAGAAGGTACACCTGTAAGTTCGCGTGCAAGTATTAAAGATGATCAAAAACCAGTTTATAAAAAACTAATTGAAAATGGTACAAAAGTGGATGTTCAATTTACCACAACAGATAAAGCTGAGCCATTAGAATCAAAAATCAGTTTATAAAAGAAGAGGAGAAGAAAAATTATGACTGCCATTCAAATTGTCTTAATCACTTTGATTGCTTATTGGAAAATGACAGATACAGTCACTTTACAATTGTTTGCCTTTAATACCATTGTATGTGGCTGGTTAGTCGGATTGGTTATGGGAGATCCTGCTACTGGATTATATATCGGTGCTACTATGCAATTAATGTCTATGGGTGTTGTTGCTGTAGGTGGTTCTTCAATGCCAGATTATCCTGTAGCTGCTATTATTGCTACAGCGATTGCTTGTTCTACAGGACGTGGAATGGAAGCAGGATTGGCCATTGGTCTTCCAGTTGCCATGTTAGGGGTTAACTTTGACGTTATTTATAAAATCTTCAATGGTTTCTTAATGCATAAAGAAATGTCATTAATTGAAGAAGGAAAATTCGCATCTTTCTTACGATTAGTAAAAGTTTCTCCAGTATTCTATGGATTGTGTTCCGCTCTTCCAGTGTTCTTATGCGTTGCGATTGGACCAACAGTTGTAAATGCTGTATTGGATTTCATGCCAGCTTGGTTCACTACTGGTTTATCAATTGCCGGTGGAGTTCTTCCTGGTGTCGGGATGGCAATGTTATTGATGTACATGCCATTGAGTAAATACTGGTCATTCCTGATTATTGGATTTGTATTAACAGCTTACTTAGGTGTTCCTGTATTAGGAGTTGGAGCTGTTGGTTTAGCTGCGGCTTATGAAGTATACAAAAAAGAAATGAGAGTTGCCAACGCCCCTGCTGGTGCTGATTCTTTAGGAGATTTAGAAGATGAGTAAACAAATGGTATTGACAAAAAAAGATTGTCGTCAAGCAGCACGTCGCTGGTTGATTGGAATTTCAACATTTAACTATGAAACACAATTAGCACCTTCTTATGCATTTGCGGTATATCCTTTATTGCGTAAAATGTATCCAAATGATGATGATTTCAAGGCTTCTTTATTAAATGCGATGAAATACTATAATACAATGCCATGGATTTCTCCATTTGTTATGGGAGCTGCATTGGGTATTGAAGATGAAGGTGGAACAGAATCATTAGATGCTGTCAACAACTTTAAAGTTGGTATCATGGGTCCTTTAGCGGGTATCGGTGATACAATTGGATGGGCTATGATTCCTACAATCTTTGGTTCTATTGCTGCCAGCATGGGAATGCAAGGAAATCCATTGGGAATTTTCTTATGGTGTGCCTTTACATTTGCTTTCTTAGCTGTTCGTATCCTTGAAGTGGAATGGGGATACAACATGGGTATTAACGTTGTTACAAAATTAGGAAAACAAATTACAGTCTTTACAGAAGCTTGTTCTGTTCTTGGTTTAACAGTAGTTGGAGCTTTGATTGCTTCTGTTGTGAATTTAAAAACAGGACTTACATTCACAAATGGTGACGTTGTGATGGAAGTACAAGGATTATTAGATGGTGTAATGCCTCGTTTACTACCAGTTGTTGCCGTTGGTTTGATGTATTTCTTCATGAATAAAAAGAAAGTCAAGATGACACATATGATTTTGATCATCATCGTACTTTCATGGATTGGAGCTGCCACAGGTATTTTTGCGGCCTAAATCAAACAAGCTAAAGGAGGCTAAGCACTTCTTTAGCTCTTTATTTATGATAAAATGGAAAAAAGAAATGGAGAATTATTATGAGAAGATTTATCTTTGCATCGCATCATAAACTCGCCTATGGCTTAAAAGATACAGTCAATTTTCTAACAAACTCCCTAAAAGATATCTATGACATCAATGCCTATTTAGAAGACGAACAGAAAGACATTGATACAACGATTGCTGAATTATTTTCTTCTTTTGATCCAGGCGATGAAGTCATTGTTTTAGTGGACATGATGGGAGGAAGCGTTTACCAGAAGTTTTTTCCATATATGAATGATAAAGTTCATGTGATTTGTGGAATGAATTTGCCAATGGCTATGTCTTTTGTTTTGGCAAGTGAAGAAATTGAATTGACACAAGACAGTGTACAAAGACTGGTTATGGAATGTCGAAATCAAATTGTATATGTCAATCAAATGAGAAGTCAAATAGATGAAGACGATGAATAGAGGTATTTTATGATTATTCAAACAGTTATAGAAAATATTAAAAAATATCACAAAGGCTATGGAAGTATAGATGACTCTACTTCTCGTGATCAGATTTTATTTGGAAATCCCAATCAGGAATGTACAGGAATTGTCACGACTTGCTGGGCGAATGTGGATGTGATTCGTTTTGCGATTGAAAAGAAAGCTAATTTAATTATTTGTCATGAAGCTTTATTCTGGAATCATGGCGATCATAGAGATTGGCTGGAAGAATCACAAAATCAAGTATATTTGGAAAAGAAGCAGTTATTGGAAGATAATAAAATTGTTGTATGGCGAAATCATGATTATATTCATTCTGGTATTCCATACAATGGAGATTATACAGATGGTATTTTTGCGGGATTGGCTCATAAAATGGGGTGGACAAACTGGATTGATAATCCCATTAATTCTTTTGATGACTCTTTGATTTGTTCAACGGCCTATGAATTTGATCAGGAAATTGATGCTCAAAACTTAGCAAAAGACTTAGTATCGACTTGTCAATTAAATGGCATTAAATTAATGGGAAATGAACATGCGAAAGTAAAAAAAGCTGCCGTTTTATTCCATGTTTTTGGCGATGCTAAAGAAGCCATTGTGAAAACAGATAAAAGCGATATTGATTGTTTATTGACGATGGAATTAATTGATTTTACATATGCGGAATATATTCGAGATGGTGGTATGTTACATAAAAATAGAGTGGCTTTAAATATGGGACACTTTAATTTGGAAGAACCAGGAATGGAATATATGCTGACATACTTAGACCAGGCCATTCAGGAACATATTCCGGCGTGGTTTAAACAATCCGGTGACAACTATAAATATATTGTAAAGTAATATGAAATTATCAAATTTTAGAGATTTACATGATGTGTTTGCTCCTATTCAAAAAGGAAAACTCTTTCGAAGCGATGCACCTTTGCATTTTGAACAAAACGACTGGGATGAATTATATGAATTAGGCATTCGATTTATCATTGATTTTCGAAGTGAACTGGAAATTAAAGAAGATGGATATCAATGCGATTCTCGTTTTGTTCATTATAACTGGTGTGCTTTGATGCCAGAGACAGGAATCAATGATTTTTATTTTCCTAGACTAGTCACAAAACAATCCACAAAAGAAGAAATCTTTTCTTTGTCTTCTTTTATTCGAAAAGGATATCAAGTGATTCCGTTTTCCAATACAGCTTTTCAAAATTGTTTTCAACTTATGCAGGAATGCCAAGACGGAATTTTATTTCATTGTGGTTCCGGAAAAGATCGAACGGGAATCTTTACAGCCTTGGTTTTATCTTTGTTTGGATGTGAGAGAGACATCATTTTTAAAGATTATTTATTCAGCAATGAATCCGTTAAAACACATTTGATGCCAATTCTATATCAATCCGATTATAGCCAGGAAATTAAAGATACTTTGGCTTATGTATGTTCAGTTCATGAAGAATTACTGCAATCGAGTTTTGATGCGATTTTTGCTCGTTATGCATCAATGGATGATTATTTTAATACGGAATATTCATTTGATTGTGAAAAACTCATTAGAAAGTATATCCCATGAAAACATCGCTTGTTCCTCAAATTACGTTGAAACAAACCATTAAATTCAATAAAACACAGCAACAAATGTTTCGTGTTTTATCAAAAAATTCTGAGCAATTAAAGTCATTGATTAAAGAGATGTCTTATTCCAATCCTTTTATTTCTTTGAAAGAAGATAGCTATGATTTATTACTGGAATACCAGGAAAAGAAACCAGATTTAAAAAGTCATATTTTAAATCAGATTCGTTTAATGGATGAAAATATTCAAATGGAAGTCATTGAATATTTGTTGTCTAGTATCAATGGAAATGGTTATTTTGATTGTTCTTTAGAAGAAATGATTCAACAAAGTGATTATACAAAAGAACAAATAGAAGCGCATATTCAATTTCTTCGTCAATGTGAGCCCTATGGTTTGTTTGCCTTTGATTTAAAGGAGTGTTTACAGCTTCAATGTATTCAAAGTGAAAAAGCAGAAAGCGAAACAGCTTTTATTCTTTGTTCGTATCTGGAATTATTAGCGAATCGTCAATTTGAAAAGATTTCAAAAATAACAGAATTAGAAATTGATGAAATTGAAGAGGGTTTTGATTTCATTAAAAACTTGCATCCAAAACCGGGTTCAATGTTTAGTTGTAATAGTTCGTATTTAATGCCAGAGTGTATAGTCAAAGTAGAAAAGGAAGACATTCATATTGAAATGATCAATGTGCCTGTTTCCATTGAAGTAATGGATTGTGATACGTTGAAGGAACAAAGACAAGAAGCAATGGTGTTAATGAATGCGATTCAGAAACGAAATATGACTTTGCTTCAAATTATGAATGTTTTATGTGATATTCAAAAAGATTTTTTTCTATGTCATGGGCCTATACAATATTGTACATTGAAAATGATTGCACAGCGCTGTGGCTTGGCGATTTCTACGGTTTCCAGAGCGGTTTCCAATAAGTCATTTGAATTTGAAAATGAATATTATGAAATGGATGCTTTATTGGATCATGGAAAAATAGAAAAGAAGAGAATTCAAAAAAGAATTCGTGAATTGATTCAAAATGAAGATAAAGAATTTTGTTTGAGTGATGAAAAGATTCGAAAAATTCTTTTAAAAGAGGGAATACAAGTGTCCAGGCGAACCATCACAAAGTATAGGGAAGAGTTATTTATATTGAATTCAAGGCAAAGAAGAATTTGGAAGGAGTAGTTTATGCAGGATCCTAGAGAAATTCGTTCAAATTTAAAAACGAGATTAATTCATCCAGAAAAAGAAAAGCCTTCTCGTTGGTCTTTTTTAAAGGTGTTAAGAGAATATAGTACTTTAAAACAATTTTATCCAGACATAAATCCCTATGCCGAAGTATATAAATTTCGTGACAATACGTATTGTATTTACTTCGATGGAATTCATGCCGCAGAAATGTGGTGTTATTTAATTGATGGTCCTGAAAAAGCTTTATTAATTGATACGGCTTTTGGTTTAGGTGATTTAAAAGGATTGATTCGTCATTTAGTAGGTGATAAAGAGGTCATTGTCTGCAATACGCACTATCATATAGATCATGTATCAGGAAATAGTCATTTTGATCGAGTGTATTGTCATTATGCAGATCAGGAAAAAATTCAAGCGAATCAAAGTGCGCAAATTGTCTATGATTTTGTTCATGATGAAAATGGAGAATTAAGTTATACATGGTTTGATGAAAACGATTTGCCTCCTTTTACGTCTTATGAAGTCATTGGCGTAGACAATCATCATTGTTTTGATTTAGGACAAGGCTATCTAGTGGAATTGATTCATTTACCAGGTCATACTGCTGGTCAATCCGGGTATCTGGATCATCAAACGGGTTGTTTCTTTATTGGTGATGTAACCAGTGCTTTTGGTGATGATAAAAAATATCCCCAGTTTTCAACAATCAATTCTTTACGGGATGCCTTAGAGGATTTCATGCCTCGAATTGAAGAAGTTTCAGGTGTTTTTCCGGGTCATGGAACCATTGATTTGCATCCGAAAACACTGCAATATATTTTGGATACAGCCAATCGAATTATTGCTCATCCGGATTGGTATGATACAGTGGTGGATTTTTTTGGAACAAAGATGTATGCCAAATTTATTTATCAACAAGGCAGTGATTTAAAATACACGAAAGATGCTGTAATAGCCGAGTAGCCGTTTAAAAAACGGCTTTTTCTGTGTTATGATGAAAGTGAACATGGAAAAAAGAAGTATACAAGGCTTAGCGACCATTATGATTTTATGTTTTCACTTATTTCCGTTTCCAACAAAAGGATTATGGATAGGAGTGGACTTGTTTTTATTGTGTTCAGGTTACTGGATTAGTAATCATGATATTGATTTTTCTTTTTATAAAAACAGGTGGAAACAGATTTATATTCCTTTTGTGTTTTTTTCTATTCTTTCTTTTTTTGTGAAACAATGGAGTATTTCAAAACTTTTATCGATTCTTTGTTTCATGGATTTTTTTCTAAAACAAGAAACTTCTTTTCTTTGGTTTTGTCCTTTTATTTTGATTTGTTATGGATTGGCATGGATTTTAAAGAAAATTAAAAAATATCAAATTATTATTTATACAAGCATCTATTTGTTTTTATCTTTTTTTATTTCAAGTTCTCTTCTTTTTCATTTGTATATGTTTTGTCTGGGAACTTGTTTTGAAAAGAAGAATGTATCTCTTTTAGCAGGCTTTTCTTTGTTGTTTTTTATTTGTGGTGCATCTACTATATGGGTTTTTGTTCCGATTTTATATGGCCTGGTTTCTATTTTTCCTAGAGTTAAAGCATTGGAATGGGTTTCAATGTATTCATTGGAATTATATGGTTTTCAAATGACACTTGGATATGGAATTGAAAATTATTTATTGAATAGTTGTTCAAAATCATTTTCTTTTCTTTTCACTTGTTTGATTTTAATGGGAGTTTCCATTTTGTTTCAGAAAGGACTAAAAAAATATGAAAAAGCTGATTCTTATTATAATGTGTATTGTATTATGTGCTTGTTCTTCTAATAAGTTATTATCGGAACAATTAACACAAAAATTTCATGAAAGTAAAACAGATGATTTACAGGAAATGATGGAAGAATTAGCAACAGTTCCTGAATTTAATTGTGAAGTGATGCAAATGGAAGAAGGCTATATACCTGGCTTTGACGAAGATATTAATGGATTTACACAAGCTGTCGCGATTCTTCCTATGATTAATACGATTCCTTTTGTTTGTGTGGTATTTGAAGTTGAGGATGTGAATTTTTTTAAAGAAGAATTAAAGAAAAAAGCCAATCCGAGATGGAATATTTGTACACAGGCAGAAGAGTTGGTAATGGAGTCAAAAGGAAATGTGGTTTTCTTTTTGATGTGTACTAATGAAAATTTATAAGCATTGTGCGTGTAATTTTGTCTTGAAGAGTTTATAATATATAAGAAATTATATACAAGGAGGAAAAATTTATGTCTAAATGGGTATGTAAAGTATGTGGATATGTTTATGAAGGTGATGCTTTACCAGCAGATTTCAAGTGTCCAGTATGTAAAGTTCCTGCATCTATGTTTGAAGAAGTAAAGGGAGAAATGAAATTAGCGGCTGAACATGAATTTGGTGTTTATGCGAAAACTGTAAAAAATAATGCGGATATTTCAGATGAAGATAAAAAATATATCTTTGATCAATTAAAAGCTAATTTCGAAGGTGAATGTTCAGAAGTGGGTATGTATTTATGCATGGCTCGTATCGCGCATCGTGAAGGATATCCTGAAATTGGTTTATATTGGGAAAAAGCTGCTTATGAAGAAGCAGAACATGCTGCTAAATTTGCTGAATTGTTAGGATCGGATTTAGAACCAAATATGACAGATTCAACAAAGAAAAATTTGGCTTGGCGTGTGGATTGTGAATATGGGGCTACAGCTGGTAAGGTTGAATTAGCAAAAGTCGCAAAACAAAATAACTTGGATGCGATTCATGATACAGTTCATGAAATGGCTCGTGATGAAGCTCGTCATGGTCGTGCTTTAGAAGGTTTATTAAATCGTTATTTTAAATAAGATCTCAATTTGAGGTCTTTTTTTTTGGTGTATAATAAATATATGAAAGAGATAATGGATCGTTTATTAAAGGTAAAGGGTATTAAGGTTTTATTTGTTTGTGAAACGGGTTCATATTCCTATGGTCTACAAAATCAATCGAGTAATCATAATATTCGTTTTATTTATGTTCAAGATAGTGTGAATGGGTATTTGAATTTGTTTGCGCAGAAAGAGGAAATGGAATTCAAAGAAGATAATATGGAATGGATTGGATGGGATTTAAAAAAGGTTTTGCGTAGTATGACAAAGAGTCCGATTTCTTTATATGAATGGCTGGTTTCTTCTTATATTTATTTTATTGATGATTCGTTTCATTTGATTCGTTCTTTTTTATTGGAAAAAGGGTTTTCTCTTCGTTCTTTGGCTTTGAGTTATGTGTCAATGGCAAGAAATAATTATAAGAAAATTGCGGGGAAAGAAAATATTGGTACCAAGGCTTGTATTGATGTGCTTCGTCCTTTGTTGATGGCTAAATGGATGGTGGAAAAAAAGGAGTTGCCACCTGTGAGTTTTGAAGCACTTCTTGATTTAAAAACATCTATTGATACGAAATTAGAAAAAATCATTGTATTACGGAAAAATAATATTCACCAGGTGCCTTTTACTAGTGATGTTAAACAATTTATGGAAAAAGAATTGGATAGTTCCATGAAAAAAATTGTGCCATGGAAAGAAGATGAACAAATTTCAGAAGATATTTTAAATCAATTGTTTCAAAATGTGGTCAATGCCAATCAATGGCATCGCATGAGTGAGTGTTTGCCAAGCCAGGGAAGTGATGTTCTTTTATTAATGAAAGCCAATCAGAAAAATCAGTATTATTATGCCAAGGCCTTTGTACTGGGACAAAATCGATATACTATTAATGGAAAAGTCTTTGCTCCGGGTATTATCACCAATCAATATGAGCCAGTTGCCTGGATTGAAATTCAAAAACCGAGTGATGAATTTATGGCTTCTTTGTTCCAGTAAAGGACATTTTTCATTTGTTTTAAAAAAATTTGTATTTGATTTTTATATATGTTAAATTATATATAACTAATAGTCTGTAAAAGGGGGTAGATTATAGTGAGTTTAATTGAAAACAATGGCAAAAAAGTGGCTTCGGTACTTTGTGTCGCTAGTTGTTTCCCAGTTGTTGCAACTGTATATGCGATGGAAACGAATCCAGGATGGCATGGAGATAAATATGTAAAAGAAGATGCTACTGTTGCTAAGGGTTGGGAAGAAATCGAAGGAAAGTCGTATTATTTTTCAGAAGAAGATGGTACAGTTGATAAAGAAACAACGCAAGAAGCAGTTGTAGCTACTGTAAATGTCGAAATGACTGAAACAGTGCAAAAAGAAGTGCAGGAAGATGCTTCCAATGTCATTGAAGAAGTAAAAGAAGAACAAAAACAAGAACAAGAAACACCTGATGTTCCAGCAGAATCTGAAACACCAGAAGTTCCAGCAGAACCAGAAACGCCAGCTGAACCTGAAACACCAGAAGTTCCTGTTACTCCAGAAACGCCTGCACAACCAGAAACGCCTGTTACACCTGAAGAACCGGTAGTTCCTGAAACACCAGTTACTCCAGAAACGCCAGTTGTTCCTGAAGAACCAAGTGTTCCTGTTACTCCAGAAACACCTGTACAACCTGAGACACCAGCAGAACCTGAAGTTCCAGTTGAACCAGAAGTTCCTGTAGTACCAGAAACGCCATCAAATCCATATGCGGATTTAAATAATCGTATTGCACAGGCTGCAATTTCATTAGTAGGTGTTACTGATGGTCAATGGTGTACACAAGTAGTACAACAGGCATTAGCTCTTGCCGGGGTACAAGATGCTTATCAATTATGGCCAGATCAATATGTTGGTCAATATGGATATTATACAGATGATCCGCAACCAGGTAACTTAATTTATTATTACAATGGTGGTCGTGGAGTGGATCACATTGCGATTTATATTGGAAATGGTATGGCTGTTCATGGTAATTTCTATGATGCCAATGGTGTCAGCAAAACTATCATTTCTTCTGTATATATCAATGGTGGTGCACCTCAATTTATTCAAGTTCAACGATAAACATTAGTCTAGTGAAAACTAGACTTTTTTTTGTTATAATGAGTAGGCTAAGGAGGCAGTGAATATGGAAGCCTATGAAAATCTTATCACACGTCGTAGTGTGAAATCCTATATAGAAAAAGAAATTCCTATGGAATTGTTAGAAAAAATTGTATATGCAGGGCAGTGTGCGCCTACAGGAAGAAATCGCCAGGAAGTAGGGTTTGTCGTGGTCACAAATAAAGAGCGTATTAAAGAAATGTCGAAACTCAATGCGGATATTATGAATGCTAAGGGAGATCCTTTTTACGGGGCTCAAGCTGTCATAGTGGTATTGGTCAATACAGCCATCAGTAATACGTATGAATATGATGGGGCTTTGGCTATGGGGAATTTAATGAATGCAGCCCATGCTTTAGGCATTAGTTCTTGCTGGATTCATAGAGCTCGTGAAATGTTTTTAACGGATCAAGGAAAGCAATGGTTACAGGAATGGGGTTTTGAAGATAGCTATGTTGGTATCGGAAATTGTATTTTAGGCTATAGCGATGCTCGTCCTGAAATGTCGTCTCGTAAATCAAAGGTGGTTTATTGTTTATGAGAATCGGGCAATCCATTGATTTTCATCCATTAAAAGAAGGACGAGACTTAATTCTAGGTGGTGTTAAAATTGATCATTCTATGGGATTGTATGGACACTCCGATGCCGATGTCTTGGTTCATGCGATTGCGGAAAGTATTTTAGGGGCTTTGGCTTTAGGGGATTTGGGAAAGCATTTTCCAGATACGGATCCAAAATATAAAGGAATTTCGAGTTTAGTTTTATTGGAGTATGTATATTCTTTAATGAATGAAAAAGGATTTCATATTGGAAATATTGATGCTACAATTTTGGCGGAAAAGCCAAAAATGGCACCTCATATTCAAAAGATGCGAGAAAATATTGCTTCTTGTCTTCATTGCGATGTGTCTTGTGTTTCTATTAAAGCGACTCGTGGCGAAAAATTGGGATTTATTGGACAAGAAGAAGGAATGGCTTCTTTGTGTGTTTGTTTATTGGAGGAAAATTAATGAGAGTTGTGATTCAATTAGTAAAACATGCCAGTTGTACCATAGATGGAAAAATGGTTTCTTCCATTGAAAAAGGATATTGTATATTGGCTGGTTTTAATGATTTTGATTCAAAAGAAATTATAGATAAAATGGTGAATAAAATTGTGAAGCTTCGCATTTTCATGGATGAAAATGAAAAAATGAATTGTTCGATTTTAGATGTAAAGGGATCTGTTTTATCGATTTCACAGTTTACGTTATATGCCAATTGCAAAAAAGGAAATCGACCTAGTTTTATTGAAGCCGCTAAGCCGGTTGTTTCCAGTCCACTTTATGATTATTTTAATGAAAAATTAAGTGAATTTGTTCCAGTTCAAACGGGGGTATTTGGAGCAGATATGAAAATTGATTTATGCAATGATGGGCCTATTACTATTGTAATGGATTCCAATGATTTATAGGAGAGTTCATATGGATAAGGAATATGATTTAAACTATATTATTGAAATGAAAAAAGAACACCCTTGTCATTTATCTAAGCAATGGAAAATTATCCGCATGGGAGCGGATATTCGTATTAAGTGCCTGGGATGTGGGGCCAGTGTATTAATGCCTCGTGTAAAATTTGAAAAGAAATTAAAGAAAGTCATCAGTAAAGGAGAAGAATAAATATGCCATTAACAGCTGGAATTGTGGGACTTCCAAATGTAGGAAAATCCACTTTATTTAATGCCATTACTAAGTCACAAGTGGAAGCTGCTAATTATCCATTTGCGACAATTCAACCAAATGTTGGAATTGTTGAAGTACCGGATCGTAGAATTGATCGTTTAGTGGAATTGTTCCATCCTAAAAAAACAATTTATACAACATTTGAATTCACTGATATTGCTGGTTTAGTCAAAGGTGCCAGCAAAGGAGAAGGACTGGGAAATCAATTTTTATCCAATATTCGTTTAACCGATGCGATTTGTCATGTGGTTCGTTGTTTTGATGATAATAATATTACCCATGTTGAAGATTCCATTGATCCAATTCGTGATATTGAAATCATAAATCTGGAATTAATTTTAGCGGATTTACAAACCATTGAAAATCGTCGCAGTAAAATTGAAAGAAAAGCAAAAACGAATAAAGATAAGGAGTCTTTGGCAGAATTGGCTTTATTAGATCGTTTACAGCCTTGGCTGGAAGAAGAAAAACCAGCTCGTTCTTTGGAAATGAATGACGATGAAAAAGCTTTGGTCAAGGGGTATAACTTATTAACGTTTAAGCCTGTTATTTATGTCGCAAATCTTGATGAAGAAGGTGTCATGGATGCGGATTCTGTGGATTATTATCAGCGTGTAAAGGAATTTGCAATAAAAGATCATAGTCAGGTTATTCCGTTGTGTGCCAAAATGGAAGAAGAATTATCGTCTTTGGATAAAGAAGAAAAAGATGCATTTTTAGAAGAATTAGGGGTTCCTTATTCTGGATTGGATTTATTAATCAAGAGTGCTTATTCTGTATTGAATTTATGTACATTCTTAACGGCAGGTGAAGATGAATGTCGTGCCTGGACATTTAAAAAAGGCATGAAAGCCCCAGATTGTGCAGGCGTTATTCATACGGATTTCAAGCGTGGATTTATTCGTGCAGAAGTATATCGTTTTGAAGATATCGATGAATTAGAAAGTGAAAATGCGATTAAGGAAGCGGGTCGTTTGCGCTTAGAAGGAAAGGAATATGTCGTGCAAGATGGAGATGTCATGCACTTTAGATTTAATGTATAGAAAATGTTGAGTATTCGTTCGTTATTGATTCGATTAATTGCCCTTTTATTGGCTTTCACGCTTCATGAATTTGCTCATGCTCTGGCTTCTTATTTATTGGGAGATCGAAGCATGGCAACCAATCGTCGATTAACGATTAATCCATTGGCACATATTGATTGGATGGGATTATTGTGTTTATTTGCGTTTGGATTTGGTTGGGGAAAACCCGTTACTGTGGATCCAAGATATTATAAAGACCCTAAAAGTGGAATGGTTTGGACAGCTTTTGCGGGTCCATTGATGAATTTTATTTTAGCTTTTGTGTGTGTATTTGTGTATTACGTTATTGTTGGGTATTTGCCTGGTTTTTATTTCAATTCAATCGGAAATTTTATTACAGATGTATGTGCACAAACGGCTTATTTATCCATTGGTTTAGGAATCTTTAACTGTATTCCAATTCCACCATTGGATGGATCCAAAGTATTATTTTCTTTTTTAGACGATGATAAATATTTCCGTATTATTCAAGGAACACCTTTTTTATCCATTGTCTTTATTGTGATTTTAATGTCAGGTATTATTTCAAATCCGATTCTTCATTTAGAAGGAAATATGGTTTCTTTATTTTCGAATATTTGTCGAACAATTTTAAGGCTGTGATAATATGATGGAACAAAGTATAGAACAATTTACTTCATCTTTATCAAGTAAACAAGCTATTCCAGGTGGAGGAGGAGCCAGTGCATTAACAGGAGCTTTAGCGGCTTCTCTTGGATCTATGGTTGGTAATTTAACAATTCATAAAAAGAAATATAAAGATGTAGAAGAAACAATTTTGAAGTGTATGAAAAAAACAGAAGCATTGCGTCTTTCTTTATTAAATCGTATTCAAGAAGATGCCCAGGCTTTTGAGCCTTTGTCAAGAGCCTATGGCATTCCAAAAGAAAATCCACAACGAAATGACATATTAGAATCTTGTTTAAAACAAGCTGCTATGCCACCTTTTCATATGGTAAAAGATATTTGTGAAGTCATTGAGCAATTGGAAATTTATGGACAATATGGTTCTAAATTAGCTATTTCCGATGCCGCAACAGGAGCAGCATTTGCGTATGGAGCTTTAAAAGGAGCAGCCATCAATGTTTTTGTGAATACAAAATTGATGAAAGATAAAGAATATGCTTTTTTACTAGAAAAAAAAGTTAATGCGTATATAGATGAATATGCGCCTAGAGCATTAAAAATTTATGATTCTGTTTTAGAGAGGTTATAAACATGATTTTATTGGGAAATGAAGTGGCAAAATCCATTGATGAAAAAAGTAAAGCATTGGCAGCATTAAATAAACCAACATTGGCCATTGTACGAGTAGGAGACAATTCAAGTGATGTTTCTTATGAAAGAGGTTTAATAAAACGCTGTGAAAAAGTAGGAGTGCATGTAAAGAATGTGATTTTTCCAATAGATATTGAAATAGATACATTTTATGAAACAATTCACAATTTAAATAAAGATTCAAGTATTCACGGAATCCTGATGTTTCGACCTCTTCCAAAATATTTAGACAACGAAAGAGCCAGAAAATCAATAGCACCTGAAAAAGACGTAGATGGATGTACGGATTTAAGTTTAGCCGGTGTATTCACAAATACAAACATAGGTTATGCGCCTTGTACGGCTCAAGCCGTAATGGAATGTTTAGAATTTTATAAAATTGATGTCACATCTAAAAATGTTGTCATAGTGGGAAGAAGTTTAGTAGTGGGTAAGCCATTATCGATGATGATGTGTGCGAAAAACGCAACTGTTACTTTATGTCATACAAAAACTAAAAAACTAAAAGATATTACCCAAAAAGCAGATATTGTTGTAGTGGCCACAGGACAAATGGAATCTATGGATGAATCCTACTTTTCAAGTGGACAAACAGTGATTGATGTGGGAATTAATTACAATGAAAAGAAACAAAAACTATGTGGAGACATTCTCTATGAAAATGTAGAACCAATTGTGGAAAATATCACACCCGTTCCAAGAGGAATTGGCTCTATTACCAATAGTGTATTAGTATATCATGTATGTCAGGCAGCTAACAAAGTGTAGCTGTTTTTTTATGTCACTTTGTTTTCACAATTTACTTTATGTAAATAATAAAAGAAATGATGTAAAAAATAACCAAAATGATGATTTCTAAATATGATAAGATGAAAG
>NZ_JBJEEY010000117.1:0-1649 GCF_051873555.1 Floccifex sp.
GTGGTAAAAGCTTTTACCAATCGCTTAATGCACTTAGGTTTTCGTTGTTTTGTGGTGGGAGATGTCACAACGCCACCAATTCATAAAGATGATATTCTCTTTATTTTATCAGGTTCAGGAAAAACATCTTCCCTGGTTGAAATGGCAAAAAAAGCAAAAGAATATGGAGCTTCTATTTTGACAATTACACTTCAAAAAGAAGGAAATATTGCCAAAATAGCAAAGGCTTGTATTGTTCTTCCAGGAACAACGAGACTTCAAAATAAAGTATTATTTGAATCCATTCAACCTATAGGATCTAGTTTTGAACAACTGAGCTGGCTAACCTGTGATGCCCTTATTTTATTGTTGAAACAAAAATTAGGACTCAAAAATGAAGATTTAATCAAAAACCATGCAAATCTGGAATAAAAAAAGGGGCTGTTACGAAATGAATAATTTCGTAACACCTCTTTTTTTTGTGAAAATGCAAAAAAGCTCAGGGAATCCAACCCTGAGACAGTGTGATATACTCTTTTTGTCTAGAAAAGAGGTAAATCACATGTCATATTTTACGACACATAGTGGTTTTTTTCTAGTTCCTCTTGACAGGTATGATGAGGAATTGAAAAAAATCGATTTTTTACTGTACATACTGGAAAAATCCAAAGCAGGTACGATCATAAAAAACATGAATTTCAAGAGTGAAACTAAAGGAAGAAACAGCTACAATCCCTACAATCTGTTCAGTCTCATCCTTTTCTGTTTTGCCTTCAAAAAGGCAACACTGAGAGACATTGAAGAAATGTGCAAATACGATCTCAGAACGATGTATTTGATGGATCAGGAAACACCAAGCTATAAAACTATCAGTGAATTCATCAACAAAGTTGTTCTTCCCAATACCTATGAATTATTTGCTGTCGTTACATCGACAATCATACATGAGCTTGGTCTTGATATAACGGATCAGTATCTGGATGGGACCAAGTTCGAGGCAAATGCCAACAAATATAAATTTGTATGGAAGCCTATAAAATTCCATGAGAAGCTCGATGCCAAGATAAAGGATTATCTCATAAAAATAGATGAAAAATATGCGTCCAAAGAACTTATAAAGTCACATGTTCTTTTTGAAAAAATCAACAGCTCTTTCATACTCTACACATTTATCGCCTTTCAGTAAACAAAGAAATTTTTATGAAGAAGGATATCCAGCCGATACTTTAATAGATATTGTGAATAAATGTTTTCAAAATCAATTATTTAAAGAAAAATATACAGTAGAAATGATTGTAAAAGAGTTGTTAATTGTAATTAATAGTTCAACTGTTAATTGGTGTTTAGACAATGGAAGTTATTCTTTAAAAGAGACCAGTGATCCGATTTTAAATATTTAATCTACAACAAATATAAAAAATAGAAATGATTTGATTTATATTTAACTCTCAATTGGAAACATTTATAACAGTAGTAGATGCAGGAAGTTCATGAATTTGTAGAAGACATAATTCAATAAGATATAGCAGACTTGGTGTTTAATCAGGTTTGTTTTTTAAATCAAAAAGTTGTCAATATTAAAAAAAAGTCCCTTAAAAAAGTTGTTGATTATGTAAAAAACTTCCTTGAAAAAGTATATAAACTATTTATAATCATAAATAGGAGTGAAT
>NZ_JBJEEY010000118.1:0-7647 GCF_051873555.1 Floccifex sp.
AAATGGATCGTGCCCAGAAAGTCGAAAATGCCAGGTTGGAAGGTAGAATAGAAGGTATAGAAATTGGTCTTGAAAAAGGAGAAAAAATTGGTTCTTTGAATACAATGAAAGAAAATATTAAAACAATGTATAAAAATAATTGTGATATACAATTTATCGCAAAAGTACTGGAACAAAGTGTAGAATTTGTACAGAATGTTTTGAATGAAAAATAGATGCTGGAGAAATCCAGCTTTTTTGTTATATCATTATAAAATTTATAGTAGAATTAATATAGTAAATATTCTAAACAAGTAGTTCATATTTCCTCATGAAGAGGAAAAAGTGAGTTTGTTTTCCAATATAAGAATCGATACTATATGGATGTAACATAGAAGTCGACGTCTAGTGTTCTAAAAAAGAGGAAAGGATAATGGAAAAATTACAAGCTACTTTAATGAAGTTTTTGATGCCAATTGCGAATAAACTAGAACAACAAAAACATATTCAAGCAATTAAAGACGGTATCGTTGCTTCTGTTCCTGTGATTATTGTCGGGTCGTTCTGTACAATTTTTTTAGGAATTAACAACTTAATTGGAAGCGGACCAATTTATGATTTTTTATCCGCAAACATGGGGATACTAACATATGCCTCAGCTTTTACCACTGATATGTTAGCCGTGTATGCAACATATTTTATTGCGAAATCATTGTCAGAAAAATATGACATTGCTGGAAGTCAGCCAGCTGTTACGGCACTGATTGTATTCTTCATTGTTTCATCTGTAATTCAAGATGGACAATTGTCAACTGCTTATTTAGGATCTACTGGATTGTTTCCAGGAATCATCATTGCTTTAGTAACAGTTGAAATTTATCATCTTTGTTACGCAAAGCAATTATATATCAAAATGCCTGAAAGTGTACCTCCAATGGTAAAAGACAGCTTTGCGGCTTTGGTTCCATTAGTTATCAATACAATCTTAGCTGTTGCAGTGGCTAATATTTCAACAGCTTTAGCAGGGGTTCCGTTCCCACAAGTATTAATGAATATTCTGGCTCCAGCTATATCATCAATGGATTCATTGCCTGCTTTATTGATCGTTATTTTCTTAACACAAATTCTATGGTTCTTTGGATTACATGGACCATCTATTACGTCCGCTGTCTGGGCTTCCTTTGCCATTGCGTATGGAGCTGAAAATATTGCAGCATATACAGCTGGGCAACCAGTGACACATATCTTTACATTTGGTATGTACTATGCCATTTTACAAGTTACAGGATCTGGTTTGACATTGGGATTGAATTTATTGATGATTAAATCAAAAGCAAAATCATTAAGTTCCGTTGGAAAAGTAGCTGTTGTTCCAGGAATTTTCGGAATCAATGAACCATTGATTTTTGGTACACCAATGATTATGAATCCATTCATGTTCATTCCATTTGTGTTTGGACCATTAATTTGTACAGTTATTGCATATTTTAGTATGACACTTGGAATTGTTGGAAAACCAATTGCTAATCCTCCTGGATTCTTGCCTCCTGGAGTTGGTGCCTTCTTAATGACATTGGATTGGAAATCCGTTGTATTGGTTTTCTTGCTCCTTGCTTTAATGACACTTATTTATTATCCATTCTTTAAGATGATGGAAAAAGAAGAATTAGAAAAAGAAAAATTATTAGAAAATTAGGAATAAATTATGCTGACAAAACGCCAACAAAGAATTTTACAACAAATTTTATCAAAACCTGGGATTCGTGGAAAAGAAATGGCTGATCTCTTTAAGGTATCGGCACGTACCATTCGAACAGAAATTTCCAATATCAATAAAAGTGAAAATTGTTTATTGATTACTTCGAGTGTAAAAACTGGCTATATTATTCATGAAGATTATCAGGACTTGGCTTATCAATTGGTGAGCCAAGATCTGGAAATTGAAGATAGTCCAGAAAATCGTATGTATCGAATTATAGGAACGATTTTATTTGATGAGGAATGTACTTTATTTGATTTATCCGATTGTTTAATGTTGTCAATGTCAGCCACAAAAAAAGAAGTCAATCGAACACTACAGGTTTTACAGCAAGTATATAATTGTACGTTGTTCAGTATAAAAAAAGAAGTTTGTATGTTGTGTATAGATGAAAATGAGATTCGTGATGTATTGCTTCGCATGGTAAAGGATGCTTTATTTCAAGAAGAAAATCAATCGCAAACGATTCTTCATCTGTTATTGGATGATTCTTATATTTTGCAGGAAACGGAATATGTCAAACAAGAAATGATGAGTATCCTGCATCGATTTGATGTTAAATTAACGGACATGGATTTTATGGTTCTTCTGTATGGAATCCAAATTTGTCGAGCTCGTAATTCCATGGGTTTTGCACTTGAAAGTAGTATAGAAGATATAGAAGAAATAATTCAAACTATTTGTCTTTCACTTTCCTACTTACAAAACGAAGATATTTCTTTTTTATCAAAGCTATATCATACTTTCAAGATTGCCAAAACCAATTTAAAATCTGAGATCAGTGAATTTTCAAATATTGTTTTTAATGAATTTTGTCAGGAAATCTTTGATAAGTATTCCATTGATTTAAAGGAATCCAGAGAACTGGCTCATAATATGTTAATTCACATAGAATATATGAATCGAAGAGTATTATCTGGATATGAATTAAGTAATCCATTATTAGATGAAGTCAAACACAAATATCCATTTTCATTTGAAATCAGTATGATGATTGTTCCCATCATCTTCAAATACAAACGAATCTATGTAAAAGAAGACGAGGTATCGTATTTATCCATTTATGTGGAACATTTTTTAGAAAACATCAACACTAAAATTAAAACCATTGTGATTACTTCACAACGACATAACGTAAAAAATATGTTACTGCAATGGTTAGAACAATATTTTAAAAACCAATTGGAAGTGGTTCGGGTAACGAGTCGTTTTTCAATGAATATGATGGATTTTTCTCATATTGAATTAATTGTTTCCATGAATGATTGTCTTCCAGTAGAAGGCGTAGAAACATATATGATATCGGGTTTACCAGATTTAGAAGATGTGGCTAAGCTGGATCGATTAATTCATCGCATTAAAATGAATAAACGAGTGATTCATTTATTAAGTGAATTTATTCCAGAAAACAATGTACACATTTACCAGGAAGCTATTTCTTTAGAAAATTGTTTATACGATGTATCTAAAAAATTAAAAGAAAAACAATGCATAGATGATGCCACTTCTTTTTGCGAAGACTTGATTTTAAGAGAAGTCAATTATCCAACGCATTTAGCCAATAAAATGATGATGCCTCATCCTTTATTTACTTTTGCGAATAAAACTTCTATTGAAGTCATTTTATTAAAAAAACCAATTATTCATCAAAACATAGAAACACAATTATTATTTGTTTTGGCTTTAGAGAAACGAACCGATGAAAAATTAGAACTCTTATTTGAATTTCTTCACCAGGCTTCGAATCATAAAGCCTATGTAGATCAATTATTGACTTGTATTTCAAATCATGAATTTATCGAACATTTATTAAATTTAAAATTAATAGAAGAATAAAATCAAACATTATCTAATGTATCAATTTATTTTCTAATAGAAAGTGAGAAAGTAAAATGAAAAAATTTAGTATTGTGATTGCAGGTGGAGGAAGCACATATACACCTGAAATAATTTTAATGTTGTTAGATAATTTAGACCGATTACCCCTTCGTTGTATTAAACTCTATGACAATGACGAAGAAAGACAAAACAAAGTCGCAAAGGCTTGTGAAATCTTAATTAAAGAAAAAGATCCATTCATTGAATATGTCGCAACAACCAATCCAGAAATTGCGTATACAGATGTTGACTTTTGTTTAGCACATATTCGTGTAGGAAAACTGGAAATGCGATCTTTGGATGAAAAAATTCCATTGAAATATGGTGTAGTCGGACAAGAAACATGTGGACCAGGAGGAATGGCTTATGGACTTCGTTCTATTCCAGGTGTTTTAGAAAACATTGATTACATGGAGAAATATTCACCAAATTGCTGGATGTTAAATTATTCTAATCCGGCTTCTATTGTAGCCGAAGCATGTCGAAGATATCGACCAAATTCTCGTGTTATCAATATATGTGATATGCCAATTGGAATGGAAAATACCATTGCCCGTATTTTAGGATTTAACAATCGCAAGGAAATGGATATACGTTATTATGGATTGAATCACTTTGGATGGTGGACATCCATTAAAGACAAAGAAGGAAACGAAAGAATTCATGATTTAATTGCACATCAATTACAATATGGAAACTGTTTAAAAGACGATGATGCCAGTCATTATACAGATTCTTCCTGGTTTAATACAGCTCGAAAAGTCAAAGACATTATTTCTGTGGATCCAACAATGTGTCCAAATTCTTATTTCCAATATTATTTATTTGGTGATGACATTGTAGCTCATACAAATCCAAATTACACACGTGCTGATCAAGTTGTAGATACACATGAAAAAAGAGTTTTTGGGGAATGTGCTCGCATTGCTCAAAATGGAAGTGCTAAAGATACAACGCTTCAAATTGGAATTCATGCTTCTTTTATTGTTGACTTGGCAACGGCTCTTGCTTTTAATACAAAAGAAAGAATGTTGTTGATTGTTCAAAATAATGGAGCCATTGAAAACTTTGATCCAGAAGCTATGGTAGAAATTCCTTGTATCGTTGGAAAAGATGGCTATGAACCATTGTCAATTGGAAAAATTCCTACTTTCCAGAAGGGATTGATGGAACAACAAGTTTGTGTTGAAAAATTAGTTGTCGATGCCTATGAACAACATAGCTACAATAAAATGTGGCAAGCATTGACATTATCAAAGTGTGTACCAAGTGCCAATATCGCAAAGAAAATATTAGATGATTTTATTGAAGTAAATAAAGAATATTGGCCTGAACTAAAATAGAAAGGATTGTTCATGAAAATTTTATTGTGCTGCAATGCTGGAATGTCAAGTTCCATATTAGTAAAGAAAATTCAAGATGCAGCGGTTAAAAATGGAGAAGACATTGAAGTCAAAGCCGTTGCCAATTCAGCAATTAAAAACGAAGTTGGAAAATGGGATGTTTGTTTAGTGGGTCCTCAATTGATGTTTGCGGTTAATTCCATTAAAACGCAATTAAATATTCCAGTGGGAGCAATTGAACCAAGAACCTATGCCATGGCAGATGGAGATGCAGCCATTAAATTCGCGAAAAAGTTATTAGGATAATATGGCAAATGTAGAAAGAATTTCAGAAATTGCGATGCAGGTGATCACTTTTTCTGGATTAGCAAAATCAAGTTATTTAGCTGCTTTAAAGGCTTATCGAAAACATGAAATGGATGAGTATAAAAAGCTCATTGAACAAGGTGATCAAGACTTTACGCAAGCACATGAAGCGCATTTATCTGTGCTTCAAGAAGAAATGAATACATGTATTCCACAAATAACAATGTTATTTGCACATGCAGAGGATCAATTAATGTCTGCAGAAACCATTAAGACATTGATTGTAGAAATTGTTGAGATTTTAGAAGAAAGGAAATAAATATATGGCTGCTTATAATATTTGGGCTGCAAGTAAGACTTTAAATGGATACGACACTGATTTAGTTGTTTCGATGGTACAAAAATGTATTCGTCGTCAACAAACAGAAAAAGCATGTCAAGCTGCATATGAATTATATACATCTGGACCTGTTTTCTTAGATAAATTATGGAGACGTTTGATTACAATTTCTGTTGAAGACATTGGATTTGGTAACTTGGATGCTGCTGTACAAGTGAATGCATTAAATCAAATGCGAAGAGAATTTCCATTTGATGATGGTGATCAACCAATGTATTTCATTCATGCAATTCGTATTTTATGTGAGAGTCCAAAAGATCGTTCAAGTGATTATTTGAAAAATATCATTATTAAAAATGCGGCAATGGGTAAATTATTTGAAATTCCAGACATTGCCTATGATAAACATACTGTAAAAGGTCAAGAAATGGGACGTGGGTCTAAACATTTCTTTGAAGAAGGAACAAAAGTAATTCCACAAATTGAAGTGGACAATGACTATCGTGAGCGTTATGGTAAAATTCTAGAAGAATATGATCCTAATAATGTTTGTGAAAAAGCGTTCAAATACAATACAGGACAATATTAATAGATAGACCAGCTTGTCTGGTCTATTGTTGCGTAGAATCTTAAACATCCCCTTTGAAACTGTTTAAGGACAAAAAGGAGGACTTTATGAACAATAAAATGGCGACAATGGAAATGAAAAAATTAATTCTATCGATGGCTTTTCCCATTATGATTTCAATGCTGGTTCAAGCACTTTATAATATTGTAGACAGTATTTTTATTGCTCATATATCACAAAATGCACTTACAGCTGTTTCTTTTGCATTTCCTATACAAACTATAATGATTGCGGTTGCCTGTGGAACAGCGGTAGGAATCAATACATTAATTTCACGTTATTTAGGTGAAAAAAAAGAAAAAGAAGCTACACAAATTGCTTTGCATGGCATTGTTTTATCACTTGTTAATGGATTTGTATTTGCTCTATTTGGGATATTTGGTATTCAATGGTTTTTAAAATTTTATACAAATAATTCTGAGATAATTGCACAGGGACAAAGTTATTTAAGAATATGTTTATTGTTTTCGTTTTCGATTTTTATACAAATTACTTATGAAAGAATTATGCAGGCGACGGGTCATTCCATATATAACATGGTAATGCAGGGAATGGGTGCTTTAATTAATATTGTTTTAGATCCTATATTGATTTTTAACTTTCAAATGGGAGTAACAGGAGCTGCCATTGCGACTGTAACAGGACAAATGATTGCCATGGCAATTGGTATCTGGATTACAAAATATAAAATAAAAGAAATTGAATTGAAAATGAAATATTTATCACTTTCTTTTTCGATGATCAAAAACATATATAAAATAGGGATTCCAGCCATTTTCATGCAATCTTTATTAAGTATAATGAATTTATTTATGAATTCAATTTTGGTTTCATTTGATGTATTGGCTGTGAGTGTGTTTGGAATTTATTTTAAAATTTCTCAGTTTGTTTATATGCCAATCAATGGAATCAATAATGCCATTATTCCTATTGTTTCTTTTAATTATGGAGCAAAAAACAAAGAAAGAATTCAACAGGCACTTAAATTTTCATTGTTTTTATCCATCGCATTAATGAGTATGGGAACCCTTTTATTTCAGTTATTTCCAGATTCCATATTATTTTTATTCGAGGCCAATGTAGAATTATTAAAAATAGGAATACCAGCATTAAAAACTATCAGCATTGGATTTATTTTTTCAGGCATTTCCATTATGTTTTGTTCGATTTTACAAGCAACCAACAAACAAAACTTGTCTTTACTTATTGGTTTACTTCGCCAAATTATTGTTTTAATTCCACTTGTATATGTTCTCATGCATATATTTGGACTTGAAACAGGATGGTTGGCATTTCCAATAAGTGAAGGAATATGTATGATTTTATGTATTGTTTTATATAAAAAGAAAGGAACAACAAAATGAAATACGATGTAGCCATTATTGGAGCCGGACCGGGAGGCATTTTCTCGGCT
>NZ_JBJEEY010000119.1:0-7504 GCF_051873555.1 Floccifex sp.
CATGAACATGGAGTGCCATTAATTGTGGATAATACATTCGCAACACCAATTAATTGTCGTCCCATTGAATGGGGATGCGACATTGTAACGCATTCAACAACAAAATATATGGACGGACACGATGCGACTGTAGGTGGCTGTATTGTGGATGGAGGTCATTTTGACTGGATGCAGTATGCCGATAAATTCCCGGGATTGACAACACCAGATGATTCGTATCATGGTGTAACGTATGCTAAGAAGTTTGGTAAAGAAGGGGCTTTTATCACAAAGTGTACAGCGCAATTGATGCGTGATTTTGGTTCGATTCAGGCGCCTATGAATGCGTATTTATTGAATCTGGGATTGGAGTCTTTACATGTTCGTATGCCTAGACATTGTGAAAATGCGTTAAAAGTGGCACAGTATTTAGAAGAAAATGAAAAAGTTTCCTGGGTTAATTATCCGGGTCTTCCTTCCAATAAATATTACCAGAGAGCAAAGAAATATATGCCAAATGGAACGTGTGGAGTTGTGTCTTTTGGTATCAAGGGAGGTCGTAAAAAAGCTGAAGAATTTATGGCGCATTTAAAATTAGCTATGATTGCCACACACGTTGCGGATGCACATACTTGTGTTTTACACCCCGCTAGTTCAACACATCGTCAAATGAATGATGAAGAATTAATTGCTGGTGGAGTGGGACCGGATTTGGTTCGTTTATCTGTGGGTATTGAAGATATCCAGGATATTTTAGAGGATTTACAACAAGCTTTTGACAAGATTTAGAAAGGGATTGAATGCCAATTAATATACAAAATGGATTGCCGGCTAAGGCAATTCTGGAAGCTGAAAAAATATTTGCGATTGAAGATGATAGTGCTCGTAAACAAAGGGTTCGTCCGATTCAGCTGTTGATTTTAAATTTAATGCCAAAGAAAATTGAAACCGAGACACAGATTCTTCGTTTAATTAGTAAATCGCCGTTACAAGTTTCCATTGATTTTATGAAAATTGATTCACATGTCTCAAAAAATACAAGTGAAGAACATTTAGTTAAATTCTATAAAGACTATCATTTTTATTTGAATAATTACTATGATTGCATGATTATTACAGGAGCGCCAGTCGAACACTTGGATTTTGAAGACGTGGATTATTGGAATGCGTTATGTGAAATCATGGAGTGGTCAAAGAGTCATGTATATAGTACGATGCATATTTGCTGGGGAGCCCAGGCGGGTTTGTATTATCATTATGGAATTCAAAAACAAATGTTATCGGAAAAGATGTTTGGAATTTTTGAGCATCATTTAGAAGATGAATATGATTTTTTAACCAATGGATTTGATGAATATCATTATACACCGCATTCTCGTCATACTAAAATTGATGAAGAGGCTTTACAAAAGGAAAAGTGTTTAGTGGTTTTATCTAAAGGAGAAAAAACGGGAAGTAATATTATCGTAACCAAAGATTATCGTCAAATCTTTGTGACGGGTCATTTTGAATATGGCGTTGAAACACTGTCACAAGAATATTTCCGGGATCTAAAAGAAGGAAAACCCATTCATATTCCAGAAAATTATTTTTTAAACGATGATCCGAATCAGAAACCTATATTAAAATGGCGAAGCCATGCGAATTTATTGTATCGAAACTGGTTAAACTATGTTTATCAGTTAACACCATATCGCATTGAAAATATTCAGTTTGTCGATCCGATTGGAACCGGAAAAAAAGACGAACACGGGTATTCACAAGCCTTTATCAAGGAATGAACTCTCGAAAGAGAGTTTTTTTCTTGAAACAAGTAAAATATTTCAATATAATTTAAATGATTATTTAATTAAAAAAGGAGAAGCGAATGAAGAAGAAATTATTAAGCATATTCTGTGCGATATGTACAATATGCATGTTGGTACCCATGACAATATCTGCGGAAGTATATGAAAATTTTATATATTCAGTATCTGATAATCAAGTAACAATTACTGGATATACTGGAACGGCTACTGAAGTTCAAATTCCAGATACAATTGATGGAAAAACTGTTACAGCAATTGGAAATGCTGCTTTTATAAGTAAAAGTAATATTACAAGTGTTACAATTCCAAAAAGTGTTACAACGATTGGAAATGATGCTTTTAAAGAATGTAATAACATGCAAAATGTCACATTTGAAGCTGATTCACAGTTAACATCAATTGGTGCTAGTGCGTTTTACTGGTGTACTGCTCTTGAGTCTATTGATATTCCATATGGTGTTACTTCTATTAGTGAAAATACTTTTCATACTTGTCGTAATCTTAAAAGTGTAACAATTCCTGAAAGTGTAACATCGATTGGAGAAAGAGCTTTTTATGATTGTGATAGTCTTACAAGCATATATATTCCTTCTAATGTCGAATCAATTGGAACTTATGCTTTTGCAGGTTGTGAATATATTACAAATATTGAATTTGGAGAGAATTCAAGGCTAAAAACTATAGGAACTTCTGCTTTTCATGGATGTCCAATTACAAACATAGACATCCCTGATGGTGTGACATCGATTGGATATCAAGCTTTCTTCTTAACTAATCTTACAAGCATAGTTATTCCTTATAGTGTTACATCTATCGGTATGCATGCTTTTAGTAAATGTAAAGATCTTGATTGTATATTCCTGCCTGATAAAGATAATTTATCTATTGGTATGTATGCGATTCCAGCTGAAACAACACAAGTCAAATATAAATTAGATGAAAACAACGAAGTTATTATTTCTGAAATTACATTAGGAACAGGTAAGGATAAGATAGATATTCCAGATACAATTTGTGGATATGAAGTTTTTGAAGTTGCAAGTAGTGAATGGTCAAAAGTTGGTAATCATACTCATAAAGGTAGTCAGGCAACTTGTATAGAAAAATCAAAATGTCGTATTTGTGGACAAGAATATGGTGAATTAAAAATCATAATCTTAAACATTTTGATGCCAAAGAAGCAACAGTAGCAGAAGCAGGAAATATTGAATATTGGTATTGTATAGATTGTGAAAAGTGTTTCTCAGATGAAAATGGAACCAATGAAATTTCATTAGAAGATACTATTATTTCCAGACTAGCTCCAGAAATCATTGATGGAAAAGGACAAAGTGTTACACAAGGTACTAAGAAATCATTGTCTTTTACTTCCAATGCTTCAATTGATGATTTTAAGTATGTGAAACTAGATGGAGAAACATTAGATTCAAAGAATTATACAGTGAAAGAAGTAAGTATTATAGTTACTTTGAAATCGGATTTTGTTTCTACATTAAAGGTTGGAAAACATACAATTTCTATTGTTTCTGAAACTGGTGAAGCTTCTACTGAATTTGAAGTTGTAAAGAAAGAAGTAGTAAAAGATACTTCTAAAAAAGATAATTCCAATAAAACAAATACAGGAATCATTGGAAATGCTGGTCTATGGATTTCTATGATGGCTTCTAGTTTAGATGCATTGTTAATTGGATTGGTTTTAAAAAGAAAAAATCATAAATAATTGATTGAATCAGCATATTTTGATTCATGCTGATTCAATCATGTCTTGCAGATTTACATAAAAATATTTTACTTTTATAAAGTGATTTGGTAAATTTCCATTGTAAATGGCACCAGGTGCGGAAGAAAGCTCGTGATTATTCATGGGCTTTTTCTATGCTTAAGGATTTGATTATATATTTCTGAAATTAGATTAGAAAATATGGACGAAGAAGACAAAAAATATCCGTTTGGTGGAATTGAAATTAATGCAGTAGAGGGAATCAAAGGTAGTGCAGAACAGTAATACCGAACAACGGGATCGAGTTTGTAAATTATGAATATTTGGAAAAATCAATTTATGAAAACCAGACCGATGTCATGTATATTGTACACATATATATGCCAGCTATGAAAGTCACATGTAGAAAATAATCATATACTTCTTAGATGGCTCATCAAAAAAGGAATAGATCTTACAAAGATTGAGAAGCTACTACTGAATTTGAACTTGTAAAGAAAAAAGTGTAAATAATAAATAAAAGCTGTTACAGATTCACTTGTAACAGCTTTGTTTTTACTCAATAAAGTCTTTGATGCCTGGCATAATGTTTTGAATGGATGCGGTTTTAGAGGCTGCGTAGTCTTTAAAATGAGCATACATTGGATGGTTATCCCAGGAATTTAAATCTGTTGTTGTTAAGTAAGCAATGGTTTGTACCACTGGTAAGACATATAAAGGAAGAAGGGCTGGTTCTTTGATATCAAATGGAAGACGAATCGCATGGTCTTCTTTGACAATGTCCTGATTGGAAACCATGAATACGTGATCGGTTACGCTTTGTGTAGCTTGATAGATTTGTCCCATTCTTTGAGAACCTAGTTCCATATCATCAAACATAAACACTGTATAATTTGGTGTTAATTGATAATTAGGTCCATGGATATATTCTTCGGCTTCATACGCAAAGCTTGGAACTTTAATGGTTTCTCCAAACTTTAAAGCCCCTTCTGTGGCAATGCCATATCCTTGGGCAAACCCAATAAAATAAACCACTTGCATAGAAGTGAAAACTTTTTTATTTGTTTCATATAATTGCATTGCTTGTTTTTGTACATGAATATGACGAGAAGGAATGTCTTGTAGTTCCTGATATAATGTTTCGTATTTATTTTGTGATAATATTCCTTTTCTGTAAGCAGCTTCTATCGCAAATAAATCCAAAAATAAACAAAGTGTACTCACTCCTTTTGTGACAAAACCAACCGATTCAATACCGACTTGCCAGTCAATGGTAACATCGGCAATTTTGGCTATATCACAGTCTTGATTGCCTGTTAAAGCAATAGAAAAAATATTCATTTCTTTTAATTTCTGGATAGCTTCAATGGAATTTGTAGAACAACCTGATTGACTGATGACTAAGACAAAATCATCGTTTTTGATTTTGTTTTCGGAATATAAAAAAGTAGATGGGTTTACAATTTTTACATCGCAATTTAAAGTCTTCATCATAAAAGGTTTGGCGCACTGACTTCCATTGCTGCTGGAACCACACGCAATAATCCAAATCGTTCGATAGTCTTTTTGTGTATACAAATCGACGAGTTGTTTTGTGATATCCTTTGCGTTTTCAATATTTTGTTTCATTTGATGACTGGATTCAAGTATATATGTCATCATTGTGGGTGTATTTGTCATAATTTTTCTCCTTTTCTTAAGTATAATTGAAAAAAGACAAAAATTGTAGTGTAATAGAGCTATGAAAGTTATATTTTTTGATTTAGATGGAACCATTTTATCCCATCAAACAAATTCCATTCCTGAAAGTACATTACTGGCTTTGGAAACATTAAAAACAAAAGGAATATTGCGTGTATTATGTACCGGGCGTCATCGAAAGGAGCTGGAAGAATTACATGTTTCACATTTGGATTTTGATGCCTGGATTTTATTAAATGGACAATTGATATTAAATAAAGATTTTTCTATTCTCTGGGAAAATCCCATTGAAGGAAATAAAAAAGAAATATTATTGTCTTTATTTAAAAATAAAAAATATCCCATTCAATTATTAGAAAAAGACGACTTCTATATTAATTATGTCAATGACGATGTACGCTATGCACAAGCATCTATTCATACATCGATTCCTGATATATCCGAATATAGAGGAAATGTCATTTATCAGGGAATTTTATTTGTGGATCAACAAAAAGAAGAACAAGTTAAAGAAGAATTTGATGAAGATGTATTGATCACAAGATGGAATGACTATGCCATTGATGTCGTGTCTTCTCAAGGTGGAAAAGGAAATGCGATTCAGGTGTTTTTAAAACATTTTGATATAGAAAAAGAAGAATCCATGGCTTTTGGCGATGGACTAAATGACTGTAGTATGTTTGAACAAGTTGGTACAGGCATTGCGATGGGTAATAGTCACCCGGATTTAAAGAAACAAGCGCAATTTGTGACAAAAGACATTGATGACGATGGAATTATGTTTGGTTTGTTGCGGTATGGACTATAGGTTTACCCTTTTTAATTTGATTTTTGTATAAAATGGTAACCCCGTTTTTTTCGATTTTTATTGAGAATATAATCCTCCTTGAGGAGGATATTTTTATGCAAAATCCATTAAAACAAATCGTTAAAGCACAAAAAGAAGGAAAAGCAGTCGGAATTTATTCTTGTTGCTCAGCCAATGAATATGTAATTCGTGCTGCCTTATTAAGAGGAAAACAAGACAATTCTTGTGTATTGATTGAAAGTACAGCCAATCAATGTGACCAATATGGTGGATATACAGGAATGAAACCAGCTGATT
The DNA here is from genome assembly GCF_051873555.1 of Floccifex sp. Taxonomy (GTDB): domain Bacteria; phylum Bacillota_I; class Bacilli_A; order Erysipelotrichales; family Erysipelotrichaceae; genus Floccifex. Next base: position 6,314 of record NZ_JBJEEY010000119.1, read on the forward strand.
TTAAAGCCTTTGTGGAATCCATTGCCAAAGAAATTGGATTCGATACAAATAAATTATTTTTAGGAGGCGATCACTTAGGTCCTTTGACATTTACTTCTTTAAACGAAGACCAAGCCATGAAAGAAGCCGATGAATTGATTCGCTGCTACGTTAGTGCCGGTTTTACAAAAATCCATATTGATACAAGTATGCGAGTAGCTGATGACGATGTCAATGCTCGTTTAAGCGATGAAACCATTGCCCGTCGTGGAGCTCGTTTAGCAAAAGTAGCCGAAGAAGCTTATGCTAAATTATTAGAAACCAATCCAGATGCGATTGAACCTGTTTATATTGTAGGAAGTGAAGTTCCTATTCCAGGTGGAGCACAAGGTGCAGTGGATGAAGGTGTACAAGTCACAAAACCAGAAGACTTCAAAGCTACATTAGCTACTTTTGAAAAAGCTTTTAAAGATAATGGATTGGATCATGCATGGAGCAATGTCATTGGTATTGTTGTACAACCTGGTGTAGAAGAAAAAGACAGTGGATGTACAGAATACGATCGCGAAAAAGCAGTGGATTTATGTGCAGCGATTAAAGACTTTGACAACATTGTATTTGAAGGCCATTCAACTGACTACCAGACAAAAATTAAATTAAGAGAAATGGTAGAAGATGGAATTGCGATTTTAAAAGTAGGTCCTGGATTTACTTTCATGATGCGTCAGGCTCTGTTTGCCTTAGCCGATATTGAAAATGAATTATTAAAAGACAAAGCTTCTCATTTCAAAGATGTATTGGATGCAGCTATGTTGAAAGATACAAAATACTGGTCCAAACATTATATTGGAACGGAAGAAGAAGTGGCTTTAAAACGTAAATATTCATTCTCCGATCGTTGTCGTTATTATATGCCAGTTCCTGAAGTAAAACAGGCAATGCAGACAATGATTCAGAATCTTCGTACAAATGGCATTCCTCTAAATTTATTGACACAATATATGCCAATTCAATATACTAGAGTCAGAGAAGGATTATTAGAAAATGATCCAGAGGCTTTAATTGTGGATCGTATTTGTGATTCCATTGATGAATATTTATACGCAACACATCAAAGTGAATTATTCTAATAAGGCTGATTTCAGCCTTATTTTTTTTGGAGCTAACTATATAAAATTCAAGTATTTTTTATGAAAAAGTTTGAAAATATAA
>NZ_JBJEEY010000120.1:0-7484 GCF_051873555.1 Floccifex sp.
TATGGAGGTGAAAAACATGTGTGAGATCATGGAAGAAATAAGAGAAAGTGGAAGATTGGAAGGACTAGCGCAGGGAATATCTCAAGGAATATCTCAAGGAAAAGCCGAAGGTATATCTCAAGGAAAAGCTGAAGGTAAACTTGAGGAAAAGGAAAAAACTGCGCATAAACTACAAATTAAAGGAATGAAAATAGAAGAAATCGCAGAATTTGTAGAATGTAGTGTATCCCAGGTAAGCCAGTGGCTTTCTAAATCAAATGATTGTTTAGTGTGACTTGAATGAGTCACATTTTTTTACCATTATTTGAATAATACATGTCATTGACTATTTTGAATCTTAATTTGTTTGTAAAGATTATTTAAATTTTCAATTGGAATTCTCTGGTTTTATTGAAATTTTTGTTTGATAACAAAGAAAAAAATGTTGTTTTTGCGATAAAAAAATAAATAATCTTGTTTCTGAAAACAAATGATTTATAGTTTATGTGCAAAAAGATTCATTATATGAATGATTTGCGCAAATGGTGCAAAAAATGCACAAAGTTTGTTATAATAAATAAGCAAAAGGAGACTAAAAAAAATATGGAAAATAAACAACTATCTTTGCATGCAAAGAATATACGAAGAAATATTGTCAAAGAAGTTTATGCTGCTCAAAGTGGTCATCCAGGAGGGAGTTTAGGAGCTGCGGATATTTTGACATATTTGTATTTTGAAGAAATGGATATCAATCAAGATAATGTCAATTCCATTCAAAGAGATCGATTTGTATTAAGCAAAGGACATGCCAGTCCTGCTTTATATGCAGTTTTAGCGGAAAAAGGATTTCTTCCTGAAGAAGAATTAGTTACTTTCCGTGCTATTAATTCCTCTTTACAGGGACACCCTAATATGAATTATGTTACTGGAGTTGATATGTCGACTGGATCATTAGGACAAGGCGTATCTTGTGCTGTAGGTATGGCTTTATCCAATCAATTGGATCAAAATAATTATCGTATTTATGCTTTGCTGGGAGATGGAGAATGTCAGGAAGGTCAAGTGTGGGAAGCAACTATGGCTGCTGCACATTATAAATTAGATAATTTATGTATTGTTGTGGATGCCAATAATCTTCAAATTGATGGAAGAGTTAGTGATGTGATGAACGTTTTTCCATTAGAAGATAAATTTAAAGCCTTTAATTGTCATGTTATTACAGTCAATGGTCATGATTTTGATGAATTAAGACAAGCATTTCAAAAAGCTCGTACAATCAAAGGAAAACCAACTGTCATTGTAGCCAATACCATTAAAGGGAAAGGTGTTTCTTTTATGGAAGATCAACAAGGGTGGCATGGTGTAGCACCAAATGAAGAACAATATCATTTGGCAATGAAAGAATTGGAGGCAGAGTAATGGCAAAAATCGCAACGCGTATCGCTTATGGTGATGCTTTAAAGGAATTGTTACAAGAAAATCCAAATATTGTTGTATTGGATGCGGATTTAGCTGGTAGTACAAAAAGTGGAGAAGCCAAGAAAATAGATCCTTCTCGACATTTTGATATGGGAATTGCGGAAGGAAATATGATGAGTGTTGCAGCAGGTTTAGCTGCTTCAGGAAAAATCGCATTTGCTTCTTCATTTGCGATGTTTGCGACAGGACGTGCCTATGAACAAATTCGTAACAGCATTGGATATACCCATTTAAATGTTAAAGTCTGTGCATCACATGCTGGAATTAGTGTTGGAGAAGATGGAGCAAGTCATCAATGTATTGAAGATATTAGTTTGATGAGAGGCATTCCTGGGATGAAAGTTATTGTTCCATGTGATTATAACGAAGCCAAACAAGCTATTCATGCTGTAGCTTATGCAGAAGGACCTTGTTATGTGCGCTTAGGAAGAAGTGGAGTTGAAACTGTTACACCAGAGGATTATAAATTCGAATTAGGAAAAGGTGTTATTTTAAAAGAAGGAAAGAAAGTCGCATTGGTTGCTACTGGATTAATGGTACAAGAAGCCTTAAAAGCCTGTGAAATGATGGATGAAGCGCCAACAGTTGTAAATATACATACGATTAAACCAATTGATAAAGAATTAATTCAAAAATTAGCGCAAACACATGATGTTATTGTAACATGTGAAGAACATTCTATCATTGGTGGACTGGGAAGTGCCGTAGCTGAAGTTTTAGCTGAAAGTGGTACATCTTGTCGCTTGATTCGTGTGGGTGTCCAAGATGTATTTGGGGAAAGTGGAAAACCAGATGCCCTATTTGACAAATATAAAATCAATGCCAAAGCCATTGTAGAAGCAATAAAATAGAGTGAAGTCTCACTCTATTTTTTTATAGCTTTTCAATTACATTGGGAATGGAATTTCTCAAAATAAATAAAAGATACTCAATGAGCTCTTCTTTTTTTCTTTTTTCATTTCCCTGAAAATAATTAATCAACATACCAGCCAATGCTTCTGTATAAAAAGAAATTAGAAATTCACAGAAATCGGGTTCTATTGTTTTATTTTGTTCTATAGAAACAGAATCAATAATACATTGAACAACGCCTTTTAAATCATTTGAAAAAAAACGCTTCATTTGTTCTCTTCCCATTGAATCATAAGCACAATTTAAAATATGTTTATTTTGATCCACATAATCAATCACAAAAGAAAGTGCTTCATGAGAATCTACTAACAAATCAAATGAACGCAATACTTCAATAGTATCTTGTTCTAACATCCACTTCAATAAATCATAAATATCTTCAAAATGATAATAAAACGTATTTCGATTGACTTTACAGTCTTTAATAATTTCACTGACAGTGATTTTAGATAAAGACTTTGTTTTCATGAGTTTTTTTAATGAATTTGCCAATGTTTTCTTTGTATTTGAAGATGAGATTGAGTATTTCATATAAAAAATATACACTCCTTTTCATTTTTAAAAAATAGATAAATCTTAAGATTTGACCAATAAATATTAGCTATTTGTCTGAAATACAGACAAATCATGTATTTTGTCCATTTTGTTCATTTTTTGTCGAATTAAAATGAAACCAGGAGGTGATATTAATCTACGATAAAACGATTTCTAAAAGGAGGTGCTATTCGATGAAAAGAAGATATCACATAGAAATGAAAACGAAGCTGGGAATTCGAAATGGATTTCTTGAAATTGAAATTAAAGATCAAATAGTGAATGGATATATACATATATTGAATCATTTACAACCTTTTCAAGGAACTATTGATCAATATGGGCAATGCAATATTAATGGATGGCTAGTGACATTATTGAATCATATTCCCTATACAGCTACAGGAACCATTTCATCACAGTCTCTTTCTCTATGTTTGAAATGTAAGCAATATGAAATTCCTGTTAATGGGTTTATAGAGGCATGATTTGAAAGATACGAAACAAAATTCATTTATGATGAAATTAGCTACTTTTATCGTAGACAAAAGAAATTTATTTTTTTTATTAACCATTATTGGAATCATTTTTTCTTGTATATCACAAAGTTGGGTAAAAGTGGAAAATGATTTGGCTCAATATTTACCAGAAAATAGTGAAAGTCGCAAAGGATTGGATGTTATGGAAAAGGAATTTGTGACTTATGGATCTGCAAAATACATGGTATCCAATATCAGTTTAGAAAAAGCCGATGAATTGTATAACCAAATCAAGGATTTAGAAGGAATACAGAGTATATCCTACAATCCTGAAAAAAATTATAAAAATGTATCGAGTTTATATTCTATTACTTTTGATTTTGATGAAAAAGATTCTCGATGTATGGAAGCCTTAAATAAAGTAGAAGACACATTAAAAGGTCAAGACTATTATTGTGTAACAGAATTAGGAAATAAAAATGCCGAAATATTGGATCAGGAAGTCCAAGGTATTATGGTCTGGGTGGCCTTAATTATCGTATTGGTATTATGTTTTACATCGCAAACCTGGGCCGAAATTCCAGTTTTAATTTTGACATTTTTAATTGCGATGATATTGAATGTAGGAACCAATTTTTTATTAGGTACAATTTCCTTTGTTTCCAATTCTGTAACGAGTATTCTGCAACTGGCGTTGTCTCTAGATTATGCCGTAATTTTATGTAACCGATTTAAAGAAGAACACCAGACATTGGATTTAAGAGAAGCTGTGATTGTTTCTTTAAGCAAAGGGATCCCTGAAATTGGAGCGAGTTCTTTAACAACCATTGGTGGATTATTTGCGATGATGTTCATGCAATTTAAAATAGGACCCGATATGGCGATTTGTTTAATCAAAGCCATTTTATATGCATTATTATCTGTCTTTGTAGTTATGCCAGGTTTATTAATGTTGTTTGGACCATGGATGGATAAAACCGAACACAAGAGTTTTATACCTAAAATTGATTTTGTTGGATCTTTTGCATATAAAAGCCGATACATTGTTACACCTGTATTTGTTGTTGTTCTTGTTGTATCTTTTGTTTTATCGAAACAATGTCCATATGCCTATGGATACAGCAATTTAGAAACACCTAAATTAAATGAAACACAGATTGCAGAAAATAAAATAGAAGAGACCTTTGGCTCTGAAAACTATGTAGCATTGATTGTTCCATCAGGAAATTATGACAGTGAAAGAAAACTATTAGCGCAATTACAATCTTATGAAGAAGTAGATTATACAATGGGTTTATCCAATGTAGAGGCAATGAATGGCTATTACTTAGCCGATGAATTAACACCGCGACAGTTTTCTGAATTAACGAATATTGATTATGAAGTGGCTCAATTGGTGTATACAGCCTATGCGGTAAAAAACGAAGAATATCAGAAAATGATTGGAAATTTATCAACTTATAGTATTCCTTTGATTGATGTCTTATTGTTTGCATGTGACCAAGTGGAAAATATTTCTATGGAAACTTCTCAAAAAGAATTGTTGAACAACGCAAAGACTATGATGGAAAGTGGAAAGAAACAATTACAAGGAGAAAACTATAATCGTATCTTAGTATATTTGAATTTACCAATCAGTGGAAAAGAAACCTATGATTTTATTGATACATTGACCGCTCTTGCCCAGTCTTATTATCCAGATGGAAATATCTATGTAGTTGGTGAATCAACAACAGAATATGATTTTAAAAAATCATTTGAAAAAGACAATTTAGTTGTTACCGTTGTTTCTATTTTAATTGTATTAGTGGTTTTATTGTTTACTTTTAAATCCGTAGGAATGCCTATTCTTTTGATTCTTGTGATTCAAGGAGCTATTTGGATGAACTTTTCCATTCCAACACTTACCAGAAACTACATCTTTTTTATGAGTTATTTAGTGGTTAGTTCCATTCAAATGGGAGCCAATATCGATTATGCCATTGTTATTGCCAGTCGATTCAATGAACTCAAACGAATAATGGATTCAAAACAGGCAATCATAGATACAATGAACTTTGCGTTTCCAACCATTATCACTTCTGGAACTGTTTTATCTTTAGCCGGTATTTTAGTGGGACATATGACAAGTGATGCAGCCATTGTAGGAATTGGAAGCATTGGACGAGGAACCATTATTTCCATGATACTAGTTATGTTTGTTTTACCACAAATTTTATTAGTAGGAAGCTCTGTTGTAGATAAAACATCTTTTTCAATGCCAATTAAAGAAAGTAAAGCAAAGACAAAAGGAAAAGTTCGTGTTGAAGGAATTATAAAAGGAGAAATTCATGGAACTGTAAGTGGAATGATGAAAGCAACGGTTCAAGGCGATGTTGATTTACATGTTGTGTCAGGACAAGTTGAAAAAGAAGGTGAAATAGATGAAACATAAAATACGTCAATTTTTTGTTTTTCTGTTCATGATCCCTTTGATACTACTTTCTTCTGTTTCTGTATACGCAATGGAAGAAAAAGTCTATATCAACAATGTTTCAGATTTTGTGGAAATGTCTAAACAATGTACATTGGATACATACTCAAAAAATAAAACATTTATCTTAACAAAAGATATTTCTTTAAAAAATTATGAAAACTTTAGTATTCCTGTTTTTTCAGGTGAATTCGATGGAAATGGCCATACAATTCGTGATTTTACCATTAAAAAGAATCAAAATCCATGTGGTTTGTTTGCGATTGTACAACAAACTGGAATTGTAAAAAACGTAAAAGTAACAGCTTCAATTGAAGTATCAAGTGAAAATACAGGAGCCATTGCAGGAGAAAACTATGGAACCATTGAAAATTGTTCTGTATCTGGTTCTATTTGCGGAAAGCAAAATACAGGAGGCATTGCTGGAATCAACACAGTCAGTGGAATCATAAAAAATTGTCGAATGAATGGAACTGTAATTGGTACAAAAATGACAGGAGGCATTTCAGGAAGTAGTTTAGGAATCATTCAATCTTGTCAAAACCAGGCATATGTCAATACTACATCAAATGAATTTAAAATAAATATTGAAGATTTAGATTTTTCTTTTAATTTATCAAAAATAAGTACATTCGATACATCTTCTTATTATGATACAGGCGGAATTACTGGATATTTATCGGGTATTGTTTCTAATTGTACAAATACAGCACCAGTTGGTTATTTACATATTGGATATAATGTCGGAGGTATTGCAGGACGTAGTTGTGGCTTTATTACAGATTGTACAAATACAGCAAGTATATCTGGAAGAAAAGATGTCGGTGGGATTTGTGGACAAATGGAGCCATATATTGCTAAAAGCATTAATAAAAGTACATTGGGTCAACTACAAGATCAATTAAAGGAATTGGATTCTTTGCTTACACAAATTCTAAATGATACACAAAATGAATCAAGTATACTTATTTCTAGATGTAATCAACTTGCTGATTATATGGACCAGGCAGCTAATGCTGCTAATAATATAGAAACCACAGGAAGTATAAGTGGATTACTTTCTGGTTCAAGCCAATCAAGCGCAAATGGAAATGTAACAATGGATCCAGGGAATGCAGAAATTGAAAAAGATGCTTCGATTTCAAAGGATTCAACAACGATTCTGATTCCAGGAGTTGAAATCAATCAGGGAACTGTTTCATCTGAAAAAGATGTAGAAATGAATTTAGAACAAGGAAGTGTGGATTCATCCGCAAATGCATCTCATTTCGGTGAAATAGATGCATCGAGTCAATTATCTATTACAACAAATTTATCTGGTTTATCTTCTAGTATCTCTGGTATGGCAGGTGTGTTGCGTTTATTAAATAATGAAATTGGTAATAGCTCTGTTACTTTGTCAAATGATTTAAAAGCTATTCAAAATAAAATTAATGAAATATCTAATACTTATTTACAATTATTTGATAATCCAGATAATGAGTATATTCAAGATGTTTCACAAGAAGATATAGAATCTATTTCATTGGGAAAAATAAGTCAAACGACGAATGAAGGAAATATTCAAGGTGATTTAAATGCAGGTGGCATTATCGGTTCTATGGCCATTGAATATGAATTAGATCCTG
>NZ_JBJEEY010000121.1:0-7456 GCF_051873555.1 Floccifex sp.
ATATCCCTGAAATTGACATTATTGACGTACAATTATCAACTTTTTAGTTGAACTTGGCGAAAAAAATTATTTTTTTGTTGACTCTTCCCTTAAATGGAGGGCTTACAATTCAAATTGTAAAGAAAGAGAGGATACAAAATGATTACATCAATTATTTCTGTACAAAATCTAACAAAATCATTTGGAAATCATATCGTTGTTCAAAATCTTTCATTTGATATACAAAAAGGAGAAGTATTTGGCTTACTTGGACACAATGGAGCCGGGAAAAGCACAACCATTGATATGATACTTGGATTAAAAAAACCAGATCAGGGGAAAGCTTTGATTTTTGGTTTAAACGCAATGGAAAATAGAAAACAAGTATTTGAAAAAGTAGGCGTTCAACTTCAAAATACGAGTTATCCATCGGCTATGAAAGTAGAAGAAGCTTGTATAGAATATGCATCTCTATATGAATATCCTCTGGATTATGAATCTTTATTGGAACAATTTCATTTGATGCATGCCAAGCAGCAGTTTATTTCAAAGTTATCGGCAGGCCAGAAACAAAAGCTTTCTATTATTCTGGCTTTAATTGGTAATCCTCAAATTGTATTTTTAGATGAATTAACAACGGGATTGGATGTAGTTTCTAGAAGAGAAGTCTGGCATGTATTAAAGAAATTAAAAGAAAATGGATTGACCATTTTTTTAACGACACATTATATGGAAGAAGCACAAGCTTTATGTGATCGATTGTGTTTAATTCGAAATGGAATAAAGATCATAGAGGGAAGTGTACAAGACATCATTAAACAAGCTAAAAAATCAAATTTAGAAGAAGCGTATTTATATTATATGGACAAGGAGAATGGAATATGAAAAGATTTAGGACAATGTATTTAATTGAACAAAAACAATTTTTACGCTCACCTGATGTAATTATTTTTAATTTAACAATGCCTGCCGTTACTTTATTTGTGATTGCTATGATTGCAGGAAACAGGCAAGCACAAAATGGTTTGACTATGATTGAAAGCAGCTATGTGGCCTTATCAACAGTAGGCATTTGCTGCAATGCTTTTATGAGCATTCCCATTACTATTGTCGAAAATCGAGCATCTGGAATATTGAAACGAATGTATTGCAGTCCATGTTCTGTTGGATGGATTCTTGCCTGTGATATTCTTTCTTGTGCTATGATGGCCTTTTTATCTACTTTGATTTTAACAATACTGGCTATCATTTGTTTTGGCTATCAAATGAAAGGGAATATTTTCATTTATGGAAGTGTCTGGATACTAACAATGGTTTCCATGTTTTCCATTGGAATGGTTGTAGCCAGTCTATGTAAGACTGTAAAAACTATGAATATTGTAACAACACTTATATATTTTCCAATGCTTTTATTTTCAGGGGCTATGATTCCTGTTGAACTTTTTCCTGAAAGAATGCAGTTTATCGCAAAATGGATGCCACTGGGAACGGGGATACAAGCTTTAAAGAAAATATCTGCAGGATATTATCAAGATTTAATGATTCCTGTTCTTTTTCTTCTAACAATTGGAATCCTTTGTATATGTATTTCAATAAAAACATTTAGATGGGAGTAAAACAATATGGAAACGAAAGAAAAACATGCATTGTGTCTAGAAGAAGTAAAAACATATCAAATTGGAATGTTTGCTGCGTTCAATCATGTAAGTGTGAAAACACTTCGTTTTTATGAAGAAAAAGGACTTTTAAAACCATATACCATTAATCCGGAAACAGGATATCGATACTATGCGCTTTCCCAAATGCCTCAACTACAAAAGATTAATGCACTAAAAGAAACGGGATTAACATTGGATGAGATTTTAATTGTATTAAAAGGAGCCAATCAAAAAGAAATATTAATGAAAAAGAAAGCACAAATTCTTCATGAAATTGCCAGACTTACAGAACAACTGGCATCTATTGATCGCTATTTATCACAAGGAAATGATTTACTTGGACCTGTAGTAACGATTCGAAATATTCCGTCAACATTGGTTGCCTATATGGATCAAGTCATTGATACATATGATTGCTTATTCGATGATATGCCATTGATGGGAGAACTCATGGAAAAAGCTGATTGCGTTTGTCAAGATCCAGATTATTGTTTCACATTATATAAAGAACCAGGATATCAAGATGAAAACATTCATGTTCAGATTTGTCAGGCCATTAAACAAGAAAAAAAAGAATTAGATGGTTTATCTTTTCAGGTGCTTCCTTCGATTACAGCGGCTTGCAGCTATCACAAAGGTTCTTATGAAACATTGCATCAAACCTATTCTAGAATTCTATCCTGGATTGAAGAAAATGAATATGAAATTGCTGGAGAAATTCGTGAGTCTTATATTGATGGGGTATGGAATCAGGAAAAGGAAAGTGAATGGTTAACGGAAGTTCAAATTCCGATTCAAAGGAGGTAACATGGAACCAATTAAAATTATTGGATTAAGACAAAATAATTTAAAAAATATTTCTTTAACAATACCTAAAAATAAAATTGTGGTATTTACTGGAGTCTCTGGTTGTGGTAAATCCAGTATTGTTTTTGATACCATTGCAGCCGAAAGCCAAAGACAAATGAATGAAACATATAGTGCATGGATTAAAGGACGTTTACCAAAATATGAAAAACCAAATGTAGATGCGATAGAAAATTTAAATCCATCTGTCATTATTGATCAAACAAGATTGTCTGGAAATGCACGTTCTACAGTAGGAACTATCAGTGATATGTATTCTCTTGTTCGTTTGTTGTATTCAAGAATTGGAACGCCCAATATTGGGCCTTCTTCTTTTTTTTCTTTTAACAATCCCAATGGAATGTGTCCAACCTGTTCTGGAATTGGGAAAATTCTAGATTTGGATATTACTCAATTAATTGATGAAGAAAAAACATTTGATGAAGGGTGTTTCTTACTTCCTGCTTTTAAAAAAGGCAACTATTACTGGAAAATTTATCGACATCCTGAATATTTTCGATGCGATGTTTGCTGGAAATATTTAACAGAAAAAGAAAAGAATTTTCTGTTATATGGAAATCCAGTAAAAGGCAAGCCAAGAATAGAAAAGAAAGTAGAAGGTGTATATAACCAGTTCAAGCGTCTTGTATTGATGAAAGGAGAAGATGAACAGACAGACAATACAATGAAGAAAATCAGTCGCTATACGTATGAGTGTTTGTGCCCGGATTGTAAAGGAAAGCGACTCAATGACAAGGCATTATCTGTAACCATTAATGGTCTTTCTATTTTTGATATGTGTCAAATGGAATTTTCCGATTTAAAAAATGTATTAGATCAAATTAAAGATGTAAGAGCCACTTCGATTATTGAACAACTCAAAGCTTCATTAAATCGAATGATTGATATTGGATTGCCTTATTTATCTATGAACCGAGAAAGTTCAACATTATCTGGAGGAGAAGCCCAGAGATTAAAACTGGTACGCTATATGGGAAGTTCTCTATGTGGAATGATTTATATTTTTGATGAGCCAAGTACAGGTATGCATCCAAGAGTTGTATATCGAATGACAAATTTATTACAAAATCTTAGAGATAAAGGAAATACAGTATTAGTTGTTGAACATGATAAAGATATTATTTCGATTGCGGATGAAGTCATTGATATAGGGCCTCTTGCCGGAAAAAATGGAGGACAAATTTTGTTTCAAGGAAGTGTTCAAGATTTAAAAAATAGTGGAACATTAACAGGGAATGCACTTTCCAATCAATTATTTGTTAAAGAAACAGTTCGAAAACCAAAGTCATTTCTTCCAATTCGAAATGCTTCTATTCATAATTTAAAAAATATAGATGTTGATATTCCTGTAGGTGTATTGACAGTTGTAACAGGTGTTGCAGGGAGTGGAAAATCTTCTTTGATTCGAGATGTATTTGCTCAACAATATAAAGACCAAGTAATATTAATTGATCAAAATACAATCAGTGCAACCAATCGATCCACGGTTTGTACGTTTCTTGGTTTTTTTGATGAAATTCGAAAAGTCTTTGCCAAAGAAAATCAAGTTGATGCGGGTTTATTTACATTTAACGGAAAAGGAGCGTGTCCGTATTGTAAAGGAAAAGGAACAATCACAACAGAATTGGTTTTTATGGAACCTGTCACAATGGTTTGTGAATACTGTAATGGAACAAGATATAGTGATCAGGCATTGAAATATACTTATAAAGGAAAAACAATAGTTGATGTATTAAAGATGAGTGTAGAAGAAGCTGTATCATTTTTTGAAGACAATAAAAAAATCAATCAAATGTTATCTGCACTTATGGAAGTTGGTCTTTCTTATATTTCATTGGGACAACCATTGTCTACGTTTTCCGGAGGAGAAAGACAAAGAGTAAAACTAGCGCAGAATATTCAAAAAAAAGGAAATATATATATTTTAGATGAACCAACCACAGGTCTTCATTCCAGTGACATTGAAAAAATCATAAAGATATTAGATGGTTTTGTGAATCGAGGAAATACGGTGATTGTGATTGAACATAATATTGATGTAATGAAATTAGCAGATTATATTATTGATATTGGACCAGATGGAGGAACAAAAGGAGGGCAAGTCGTATTTTCGGGTAGTCCTAAACAAATGTTAGAAGTCAATACAATTACAGCTGAATATTTGCGAAAATAAGATCACTTTGTGGTCTTTTTTTTGAATATAAAATTATAGGCGAAATACAAAAATTTGTTTATAATAGAAAAGGTTTTTTAAAGAGAGGAAGTATTATGAGAAGGATGATTGATTTTTTTAAGTCCAGTATAGAATCCAAAAAAAGTGTAAAATGGATTGAGCTAGTTGCTCTATGTTTATTGTTTCTGTGTTCGATTTTTTCTTTTGGAACAGGAATGACAAAAATTCATTCCAATGCTGGGCAAATCACATTTGTAGAATCGATTGAAATGGTTCGAAATGTAGAGGAAGAAGATTTTGATGAGGATTATACGGTATGTGATGTTGAATATACCAATGGAACTCAATCCATGATTATTTCGTATTCATATGATGATTATCTTCAATTAGATGGAAATACAATTAATGCTTATGTATTTGAAACGGAAAATGGAACGAAATTGTATTTTGATCATAAAGATGTAAGTACACAAGAAATACGGGAATCGTATAAACAGAAAATGGCCAATGATACTATGGCAATCTTTAATTTAGGAACTTCAACATTGATTTTATTTATTTCTGTTTTGGTTATGTTTTTGTTTGCGAAACAATTTACAACCTATGAAAAAGTATGGTTTCTATCCATTATGGTTTTGGCAACGATTTTTTCTGTGATTTTCCCAGAAGAAAGTGCCAATGGCGTTAATGGAATTGTCATTATGTTGTTGTATCTATTAGATACATTCTTAAATATTTTATGTGAATTATTGATTTCAAAACAATCCAGATATAATTTTCTTGTTTCAGTTTTAGTTGAAATTGTAGAAATTGTCATGTGCATTGTTTTAATGTATCGATTCGCTACGATGGTGACAACTTTATTTTTCTGGCTTCCAATTGATATTTTAAGCTTTGTCAACTGGACAAAGCATAAAGACGATCAGGAAGATCAGTTAACAGCGGTTCGCAGTTTAAAAGGATATCAGGAAGTATTGGTTATTTTAGCGATTGTTGTATGGACAGTTGTAGTTGGATATTTTTTAAGTGGATTGGATATTGCCACAGATTTCTATCACAATAAAACATTAGAAACGGCAGTTATCTATATTGATGCTTGTGCATCGGCTGTAGGTGTTGCCAATGGATTGTTCATTTTCTTTCGAATGCGAGAACAATGGATTGCCTGGTACATTTGTGCTTTCTTAGAATCCATTATTAACATAATATCTGGTCAATATGTTTTATTAATTCTTAAGCTGGGTTATTTTACCAATACAACGTATGGATATATTAAATGGAGTCGATATATTAAATCACATAAAGAAGAAAAACTTACATTGTTCTGATTTTCTTGAGTTAAAAGTATAAAACTGATACAATTAGAAGCGATAAAAAGATAAATAGGAGTGATGAATATGCCAATTAGTGCAGGAGATTTTAGAACAGGATTAACTTTAATTGTTGATGGAGATCCTTGGCAAGTATTAGATTTTCAACACGTGAAACCTGGTAAAGGGGCTGCGATTTTAAAAACAAAAATGAAGAACTTAAAAACGGGTTCAACACAGGAAAGAAACTTTAATGCATCTACAAAATTTGAACAAGCTAATATTTCAAAGAAACAGGCTCAATTTTCATATGCAGAAGGATCCATTTATAATTTTATGGACAACGAAACATATGATATGTATGAATTATCAGAAGAGCAGGTGGGATTCAACAAATATTTTATTGTAGAAGGAATGGAAGCTTCTTTGATGTTTTTTGAAGGAATGTTGTTAGCTGTATCGGTTCCAGAAAAAGTTGAATTAACAGTTGCGACTTGTGATCCAGCAATTAAGGGTGCCCCAACAAACCAGACAAAAGATGCTGTAACGGAAACAGGACTTGCTCTTCGTGTTCCTCAATTTATTGAACAGGGAGAAAAAATTGTTGTTTTTACAGCGGATGGAAAATATGCAGGAAGAGCTTAATCAAGCTCTTTTTTTCTCAATATGAATCAAGTTGTATTAATAACAGGGGCTGCTAAAGGAATTGGAAAAGCCATTGCGCTTGAATTAGCTAAGCATCAGTATGACATTGTCATCAATTATGTGCATTCACAATCAGAAGCTGAAACATTAAAAGAATTCATTGTAAGTGAATATGGGGTGCGTTGCATGGCAATTAAATGTGATGTTTCAAAAGAAGGACAAGTACATGAAATGGTTTCTTTTGTTGAAAAGGAAATGGGAACTGTGGATGTGTTGATTAATAATGCTGCCATTGATTTATCAAATTTATTTCATTTAAAAACAGCAAATGAATTTCGAAAAACATTGGATGTTAATGTTGTAGGTGCTTATAATTGTGCAAAACGCGTTTATAAGGGAATGCTGGAAAAAGGATATGGGCGAATTATTAATATCGCATCAACTAATGGAATCAATACATATTATCCTATGTGTTTTGATTATGATGCTTCCAAAGCGGCTTTAATTTCTTTAACACATAATTTGGCATTTGAAATGGGGCCTTATATTACAGTCAATGCCATTGCACCGGGATTTATTGGAACAGAAAATGAATTAGAAGGATATGATGAAGAATTTTTAAAAGAAGAACAAGAAAAAATATTGGTTAATCGATATGGAAAACCAGAAGAAGTGGCTTATTTGGTAAGGTTTCTAATCAGTGAACAAGCTAACTTTATCAATAATAGTATTATTCGAATTGATGGCGGACAAAAAGGGAGTTGTTAAGACAATGTCATTAAGTTAAAAATCAAAAAAATAATAGAACTGAAGAAAAAAATGAA
>NZ_JBJEEY010000122.1:0-7435 GCF_051873555.1 Floccifex sp.
TACCATTGGCATCAATATCAAATTTAACTTCAATTTGAGGAACCCCTCTACGAGCAGGTGCAATACCAGTTAATTGGAAGTTACCTAATTCTTTATTGTCAGCTGCCATTGGACGTTCACCTTGTAATACACGAATATCAACAGCTGGCTGATTATCTGCAGCTGTAGAGAAAATTTGTGACTTACTTGTAGGAATTGTAGTATTACGTGGAATTAATACAGTCATAACACCACCCATTGTTTCAATACCCAATGATAAAGGTGTAACATCCAATAATAATACATCATTTACATCCCCAGAAATAACTCCACCTTGAATAGAAGCACCCATTGCTACGGCTTCATCAGGGTTAACAGAATGATTTGGTGCTTTTCCTAACGCATTACGAACAGCTTCTTGAACAGCTGGAATACGAGTAGAACCACCAACTAATAATACTTGATCAATATCGGATTTTGATAAATTTGCATCTCTTAAAGCATTTTCAATTGGAATTAAAGTACGATCTACTAAATGCTTTGTCATTGCATCAAATTTAGCACGAGTCAATGTTGTATCTAAGTGTAAAGGACCAGCAGCTCCCATTGAAATAAATGGTAAAGAAATTTGTGTTTGTGTAACACCACTTAAGTCTTTTTTCGCTTTTTCAGCTGCTTCTTTTAAACGCTGCATAGCCATTTTATCTTTAGACAAATCAACCCCATTGTCTTTTTTAAACATATCGATCATCCAATCAACCAATACATTATCAAAGTCATCTCCACCTAAACGAGTATCTCCGTTTGTAGACAATACTTCGAATGTACCATCGGCTAAGTCCAAGATAGAAACATCAAAAGTTCCTCCACCTAAGTCATAGATCAATACTTTTTGTTCTTTATCTGTTTTGTCAATTCCATAGGCTAATGCAGCTGCTGTAGGTTCATTGATAATACGTTCAACTTCTAAACCAGCAATACGTCCTGCATCTTTTGTTGCCTGACGCTGTGCATCATTAAAATAAGCAGGCACAGTAATAACAGCTTTTGTGACTTTTTCACCTAAATAATCTTCAGCATATCCCTTCAAATATTGAAGAATCATAGCCGAAACTTCTTGTGGTGTATATTTCTTTCCTTCTGCTTCAACTTTTTCATTTGTTCCCATTAAACGTTTGATAGAACTAATTGTGTTTGGATTTGTAACCGCTTGACGCTTTGCAGCATCTCCTACAATTCGTTCTCCGTTTTTAAAAGCAACAACACTAGGCGTTGTACGATTTCCTTCTGGATTAGGAATTACTTTACAATCTTTTCCTTCCATTACTGCAACACAACTATTTGTTGTTCCTAAGTCAATACCAATAATTTTTGCCATAGTCAATTCCTCCTTTTTACTCGCTAACCTTTACTAAGGCAGGTCTTAAAATACGATCCTTTAACATATATCCCTTTTGAAGAACCTCCAATACCATACCAGATTCAACACCTTCTTGTTGTTCCTGCATCAAAGCCTGCATTGTGTTGTGATCAAAAGGTTTTCCTTCTGCATCAATTTCTTTGACACCTTCTTTTTCAAGTACACCAATAAATTGATTGTAAATCATTTCAAAACCTTTGACATAATTTAACAACGCCTCATCTTCTGTCTGTACCTTCAAAGCCATTGCCATGTTATCAACAATTGGAAGAAGCTCTAAGGCCGAATCCTTAAAACGATACTTCTTAGCTGTATCTGCTTCTTTTGTTAAACGCTTCTTCAAATTTTCTGTATCTGCATATGCACGGGCATAATCATTTTTCAATTTCAAAACTTCATTTTGAAGACTCTCAATCAAAGCATCTCTTTCATCTACTTCAACGACTTCTTCTTCCTGAATGACTTCTTCTGTATTTTCTACAGCCTCTTTTTTTTCTTCATTCTTATTCTTGCTCATCATTTCCACCTCCCTTATGTTCATCATAGAATATATCTTCAATCACATTTGTCATATAATCCATCAAGCCAACAATTTTCGAATACTGCATACGATTTGGCCCTACAACCATTAATCTTCCTTCTTCCTGATTTGTATATCTGAACTTAGCACTAATAATGGAACAATCACCAATTTGCACCAGCTGTTTTTGACTGTCAATATTTACTAGAACGTTATCATCTTTTTGTGTCCATTCTCTAAACAATTGACTATCTTCCAGCACGTTCATTAATTCTTTCAAACGATTCATGTCACTGAATTCCGGTTGAAACAACATATTTCCTCGACCTGAAACTTTTACTTTTTCATTGGCAAATCGCATAAATGCCGTCACAAATGCTTCAAATAAAACTTCATGTCGAACCAAAGTTGCTGACATAATTGGATGAATTTCATTCATACGATCCACGACATCACAAATCAATGTTCCTATTAATTTATCGTTCAATAATTCTGTACACTTACGAATATCATCCAAAGAAACTTCTTCTTTAAAATTAAAGACCTTGTTTTCAGTATGTCCCTGATCCGTCACAATAATCGCAACAGCACTTCTTTCATTGATAGGAATCAATTGAATATGCTGTAAACGCTGTTCATTGCACTCAGGACCTAAAACAATACTCGTTAAGTTTGTCATTTCCGATAAAATATCACAAGACTTTTCAACGACTTCATCAACAGAATAATGTCTCTGTAAAAAATAAGACTTTAATGACTGTTGCACTGGCACATCAATATCTGTTTCCAATAAATTTTCCACATAATATCGATACCCCTTTGAACTTGGAATTCGACCACTGGAAGTATGTGTCTTTTCCAGTAATCCATATTTTTCCAAAGTCGCCATTTCATTTCGAATCGTAGCCGACGAAACAGGGAAATCCAATAAATTCATCAAAGTTTTAGAGCCAATCGGTTCTGCACTACGAGTAAACTCTTCAACAATTGTTTTAAAAATAACATTTTGTCTATTCGTTAATCCCATATAGCCTCCAATCTAGCACTCCTTTTCTTTGTCTGCTAACAGTATATCATAAAAATTAGCACCGTCAATAATTTGGTGCTAAATTTTTCATTTTTTTTCATAATTTGATACACTATATATAGGAGATGATATTATGTTTAAACCAATTGATTTATATTCACTTTCTTTTAATCCATTTGACAAAATCGGAAAAGAATGGTTTTTGATTACAGCTAAAAAAGAAAAAAAAGTCAATACAATGACAGCTTCCTGGGGTGCTTTAGGCCATTTATGGAATAAAGATATTATTATTGCTTTTATTCGCCCACAACGATACACAAAACAATTTATTGATGAAAGTGAATGTTTTACTTTATCGTTTTTTGAAGACCATCACAAAGAATTATCGTATTTAGGTACAAAATCTGGAAAAGACGAAGATAAAATTGCCAACGTGAATTTTCATGTCACTGAAATCGAAAATCTTCCAACGTTTGAAGAAGCAAAAGACGTTTTTTTAATCAAGAAATTATATGTCTCAAAATTTGAAAAAGAAAATTTCTTATATTCGAATCTCTATGATAAAAACTATCCAAACGATGATTTGCATTACATTTATATAGGAGAAATTACAGGAGTATATACGCATGAATAAAATTGTTCATATTGATTCCAATATATTTGGTGCTACCACTTTAAAAGAAATAAATAGCCCCGAACAAAACAATTTAGCTCTTCATGTTTGTATACATCCTGAAGATGTTTTAAAAAATCGACATCGATTGGAACAAGAAACGCTTCCTTTGTCAAACTGGGTACTTTCCTGGCAAAAACACACAGCCAATGTGGTTCGTGTTTATAAAGAAGATAGAGGAAAAGGGGCTTATGAAAAAGAAAGCAGTATACTCAATACAGATGCATTGTATACAACCGATGCCAATACATTAATTGGAGTATTCACAGCCGATTGTGTAGGCTTATTATTAGTCGATGAAAGCACTCCATGTGTTTGTGTCATTCATTCTGGATGGAAAGGAACCTGTCAAGGAATTGTGAATAAAGTTGTTAAACAACTCATTGCTGAAAATATATTACATCCAAAAAACACAAAAGCTTTTTTCTCACCAAGTATTTTATGGGATTCACTGGAGGTGGGAATGGAAGTCATTGATCAAATTCATCAACTGGATTTTGATGTAGAACCTTTTATTCGTTACATGCCCCATCAAAAAGCGTATCTAGATAATCAGGGAATCAATATTCAAATGTTGAAAAACAATGGCATTACACAAATAGTTGAAAGTATATGGGATACCAAAAAAGAAAAAGAAATTTGTTTTAGTTATCGCAATGATAAAAAAACAGGAGAACATTTTACGTTTGGTTATATAAAGGAATAAATTATGTCAAAAAAGAAAAATGAACGCCAAGTTCAAATCCGTAATATTTTACTTAAAGAAAATCGCATTAAAATCACAGACCTGGCCAAGCAACTCAATGTCACACCAGAAACACTTCGAAGTGATTTAAATGAAATGGAAAGACAAAATATTGTGGTGCGTGAACATGGTTATGCACGTATGGATAATTCACTAGGAGAGCTTCCTGTTTATTTAAGAAGCCAGGAACATCCTAAAGAAAAGAAAAACATTGTATTTCGTGCTTTTCAGGAAATTAAAGATGGACAAGTGGTTTATCTTGATTCCGGTAGTACCATAATATTAGGTATTCAATACATTCAAACAAAAAAAGACTTAACCATTGTTACTAATTCCCTTCCACTGGCACTGGAATGCGCCAAAATGAATTTAAAAATTATTTTTGCGGGCGGGGATGTATTAAACGAAGGCCTTCGCTGTTATGGCTTTTTTGCTGAACAAATTATCAATCGCATCAATGTCGATGTTGCGATTTTAGGAAGCGATGGCATTGTGAACTGTGATGGCTTTACAACTAACAACGTTCACGAAGTCGGATTTAAAAGACATATTATCAATCGCAGTAAAAAAATAATCACAGTTTGTGATCGCTTTAAATTCCAAAAAGAAGCGCCTTTTATTTATTGTAAATTCAGTGAAATTGATCAGCTGATCACCAATGAACTTACGCCACAAGAATATGAAAAAGTGAAAGAAATTCCTTCTGTCATACAAATAAAAGCCGACTAAACGGCTTTTTCTTTACTAGATATAGTATTTAAAACGACCGCAAACAAGATGACAGCCGATCCCATTAAAGCATATGTTCCCATGGCTTCTCCATAAAACAAGAAAACCCAGATTGGATTCATCACAGCTTCTAACAATCCAATTAAAGATGTTGTGACTGGATTGGTCAATTTCGATCCTTTCGAGAAGAACACATACGCCAATCCCACCTGGAAAATCCCCAGCGCCAGTAAAGCGATATTGGATGTCATATTGCTGTAATCCATTTGATTTAAAAATGGAATGGATACTAAAAACGATAATAAAAATCCTAGCATACTGGCATCTTCACTACTAGCTTCGGGTAAAGAATTCACAAAGAATACACCTGAGAAACATAGTCCTGCACAAATGGCCAGGCAATTTCCAATGAGTTTTCCGCCATCTAATTGATCAAAGAAAAAGAGTACCATTCCACTAAATGCCAGAATAACTAATATAAATTGTTTGAGAGACGGTAATCTTTTGTGGTATAAACAATCCCATATCAAAACAAATATAGGCGCTAAATATTGTAATACAATCGCATTGGCAGCTGTTGTCATTTTATTAGCAATAACATAGAGAGTATTAGTCATCATCAAACAAAAAGCAGCTAATACAACATAACGATTGATTTTGATTTTTAATCCTCTTTTATAAACATAAAACAATCCCATTGCAATTAAAGAACGAATCCCATTAATCGCAATCGCATTTCCTGAAGTATATTTAATTAAAATACCACCCGTAGACCAAAGAAATACCGTAATTAAAACATAAAAATAGCCTTTATTTTTCATAAAAGCTATTTTAACAGAAAAGATAATCATTGCCAATAAATCTTTAAAACCCAGAACCCTTTATCCCGATACATCCGCTCTACACAACATCCTTTTTCTTCTAAATACTTCATCGCACTTTGCGCTCCATGTTGTTTCCGCATCACAACATAGAAATTTCCTTTTAAATGTTCAATGCACTGATCAAATAAAGAATAAACGACTTTTTTTCCAGTACGAATGGGTGGATTCAACAAAATGCAATCAAAGAAACCATCTTCCTGTTTCAATCCGTCTTGACATTTTATGGTACATCGACTTTGAAATGAAGCCATATTTTGCCTGGCTAATTCAACAGCTCTTTCATTAATATCAATCATTGTTAAATCACAATCAAAATGATGGGCCATTACCAATCCAACCGGTCCTATCCCACAACCCAAATCCAAAACACGTTGTACTTCTTTTTCTTCTTTTAATACACATTCCAGTAAAATTTTGGTTCCTGTATCTAATTTGTCTTTTGAAAAAACACCATTGTTTGATTGGAGTTTATATTCTTTATTTTGTATGGAAAAATGAAATATAAATGGTTCATCTTTTATTGTTGTATCGTTTTCGAAATATTGACTCATAGATGGATTATAACATAAATTGAGCAGCTTGTTCATCTATTATAAATTCAACATTAGGATGCATTCTTAAAAAAGAAACAGGATACATCGGATCAATATGATCGTTTTCAAATAATTTCTTTAATAAAGGTGCTTTATGTACCCCTGAACAAACCACAAAATAGTTTTTGCACTTCATGTGTTCTTCCATTCCCGTTGTAATGGCAAATTCTGGAATTGGACAATCT
This sequence comes from Floccifex sp., assembly GCF_051873555.1. Classification (GTDB taxonomy): domain Bacteria; phylum Bacillota_I; class Bacilli_A; order Erysipelotrichales; family Erysipelotrichaceae; genus Floccifex. The sequence continues at coordinate 6,756 of NZ_JBJEEY010000122.1, forward strand.
AAAAACGCATTGGCATTTTGTTGTCTTGTTTTTTCATCCAATTTCACGACATGGCATCTTGGACGAAGATATGGACCCGGTTCATTAAACGCAATATGACCATCATCCCCTATTCCTGTAATCGCAATGTCTAAGCCTCCTGCATCGATAATGTCCTGAGCATATTGTTGACACATTTCATCCAGGTTTTCACTTAATCCATCCGGATAGCGAACATTTTTCAAATCCATATTGACGTGATCTAAAAAATGCTGGTGCATAAAATAAATAAAGCTGTGAGGATCCTCTGGTGCAAACCCAACGTATTCATCCATATCAAAGGTTTTCATTTTTGAAAAATCAACTTTTCCTTCTTGATACATCTTCACTAAATAGCGATACATGCCAATGGGTGAATTGCCAGCCGGTAAACAAAAAACACAATCTGGTTTTTGATTCACAATATCTACCACTCTTTGTGCCATCACTTGACTTACTTCTTCATAGTCTTTACAAATTGTTACTTTCATACGTCTCTCCTTTTTCTTTATTGTATCACAAAATTAGCGATATCGCTAATTTTGGATAAAAAAAAAGACACTTCATAAGGAAGTGTCACAAACAAAAGATGTAACATCTTTTCGATCCATTAAATAATGGCCTGCATGTACATTATATTTTGTGTGATCGGCAACAACAAT
>NZ_JBJEEY010000123.1:0-7434 GCF_051873555.1 Floccifex sp.
GTATCCATCAATCATGGAATCAGAACGTTCAAAATAAATATATTCAAAAGCACATAATGATTTTTTACAAGTTTCACAAAGAGATTTATTGCTTTGAATACCCTTGGCAGAAACCGTAACAATTTCACCTGGAAGAATGTCTCGTACAAAGTGAGCACCGACTGCATCTAATGCACATGTTTCAGAGGCAAAGACAATGTCTCCGTCTTCTCGTTTTCCCATGCATAAAGGACGGAAACCATGAGGATCACGTACCGCAATTAATTTTGATGGACTACTAATGACTAAGGAAAAAGCGCCTTCTAGTTTTTGTACAGCCTTAAAAACAGCTTCTTCAATACTTTTGGATGTCAATCTTTCTTTAACAATGGTATAGACAATACTTTCTGTATCACTGGTTGTATAAAAAATAGAGCCTGTGCTTTCTAATTCTTTTCTTAATTCATAGGAATTCACTAAATTCCCATTATGAGCTAAAGCTAAATTTCCTTTCATGTGATTGATACAAATGGGTTGAGCATTTTTCTTAGCATCCAATCCCGTTGTTCCATAGCGAACATGACCAATCGCAATATGACCTTGCGGTAAAGAAGACAAATGATCCTGGCTAAAGACTTCACTGACCAAGCCTTTATCTTTATAAATTCGTAAAATTCCATCGTCATTGACCACAATTCCTGCACTTTCTTGTCCTCTGTGCTGCAAAGAATACAAAGCATAATAACTCAGTGTCGCAACATCTTTTCTTTGTTGCGAATAAATCCCAAAAACGCCACATTCTTCATGTATATGTTTCATATATTCCTCCAAAAAAAAGACGCACGAAGGGCTTAACCCATCGAACGTCTTTGTTCACGCAAACACAATATCATGTTTTATGTGACTTTTCAAGAAAATCGAAAACTGAACCTTATACTACAAATCTTATAATTTTTTGGTAGAATAGAAGTATGGATTTTTCAGTATTTAATTGTATTTGTATGATACTTACAGATGTATCAACAATTTATATAGTATTATCAAATAAAAAAGAAAAAAGTAAAACAATCAGTATCGTTCTTCTTTTACTGACTTCCTTTTTGTTCTTTGTATATGAAAATATATACTATGACGTGGTTTTCTTTAATTCCATGTCATGGCTTTTTGTCATTGCAGGAATCATAAATGGATTTTTAGTTATAAGAGGATCATAGGTTCTCTTTTTTTAAATAGAAAATGAGGTTTGTATGGAACAAAAATATATTCGAATAAAAGGAGCAAGAGAAAACAATTTAAAAAATATAGATATTGACATCCCCAAAAATAAACTAGTCATAATGACAGGGGTATCTGGAAGTGGAAAAACATCTCTGGCTTTTGATACCATTTATGCCGAAGGACAAAGACGATACATGGAATCCTTGTCCGCTTATGCGCGTCAATTTTTAGGAAATAGTGAAAAACCAGATGTCGATCAAATTGAAGGATTGTCACCGGCAATTGCCATTGATCAGAAAACAACATCGAATAATCCGCGATCCACAGTGGGAACGGTAACTGAAATCTATGATTATTTGCGTTTGTTGTATGCACGTATTGGAGTGCCTTATTGTCCCATTCACAATGAACCCATTACAGGCAATACCATCAAAGAAATGGTGGATAAAATTATGGAATTGCCAGATAAAACCAGATGTACGATTTTAAGTCCTTTAGTGGAAGGAAAAAAAGGAACACATAAAGAATTAATTGAAAAATTAATGAAAGAAGGCTATGTTCGTGCTCGGATTGATGGAGAAATTGTTTATTTAGAAGAAATAGATGCTTTGGAAAAAAATAAAAAACATACCATTGATGTTGTCATCGATCGAATTGTAAAATCACAAGATCGATCTCGTTTCTATGATTCCTTAGAAACAGCTTTAAAACTCAGTGAAGGATTGGCTATTTGTATGACAAAAGAAAAAGAAATCTTATTTTCCAGTAACTATGCCTGTAAAATATGTGGCTTCTCTGTTCCTAAACTAGAACCCAAACTCTTTTCTTTTAATGCACCTTTTGGTGCTTGTCAAACATGTAAAGGATTAGGCTTTACACAACGCGTGGATTTGGATTTGTTGATTCCAGATCGTAAAAAAAGCATCAGTCAAGGCGGAATTCAATTTTATAAAAATATAGTCAATACAGAAAATTTAGAATGGCAGCGTGTACAAGCTTTGATTGATTTTTATGAAATCGACAAAGACATTCCTATTCAAGATTTACCAAAAAAGAAATTGAATTATTTATTATATGGAAGTGATCAGCCCATTCAATATGAAACCCATTCAAGAGGTGGTATTACATCCAAGAAATTTGATTATATAGAAGGCGTTGTTCCATTGATTGAACGACGCTACTTAGAAACAACTTCCTCGAGTTCAAGAGAATGGTATGGATCATATTTATCGGATTGTGTGTGTCCAACATGTAAAGGCGCTCGATTGAATGAAAAAGCATTGAGCGTAAAAGTATCCAATCTAAATATATATGAATCATGTTGTTTAAGTGTAAAAGAAGCATTGGATTTGATTTCACATGTAGAATTAACGGAAATGGAAAAGAAAATCAGTCACTTGATTGTCAAAGAAATCTATAACCGCTTAACTTTTTTAAACAACGTTGGATTGGGCTATATTACTTTAGATCGATTGGCATCCACTTTATCCGGTGGAGAAGCCCAGCGAATTCGTTTGGCTACACAAATTGGTTCTCGTTTAACAGGGGTTATGTATGTTTTAGATGAACCAAGTATTGGACTCCATCAAAGAGACAATGACAAACTCATTGCATCTTTAAAAGAAATGCGCGATTTAGGCAATACATTGATTGTTGTAGAACACGACGAAGATACAATGAAAGCCAGTGATTATATTGTCGATATTGGACCAGGTGCCGGTATTCATGGTGGACAAGTTGTTGCCAAGGGAACGCCACAAGAAATTATGGAACATCCAACTTCAATTACAGGAATGTATTTAAGTGGATTAAAGAAAATTGAAGTGCCAGAAACAAGACGAAAAGGAAATGGAAAGAAGCTTCGGATTGTCAAGGCCACACAAAATAATTTAAAAAATGTTTCCGTGGATATAAAATTAGGATGTTTGAATGTTGTCACTGGTGTATCAGGTTCAGGAAAATCCAGTTTGATTACGGAAGTACTAACGCATGGGATTCAACATTATTTGGGTAGAGTTCGCATTAAGCCGGGTTTGTGTAAAGAAATTAAGGGCTTGGAAAATGTAGATAAAATCATTGAAATTGGACAAGACCCAATTGGTCGTACCCCACGAAGCAATCCAGCAACGTATACAGGAGTCTTTGATGATATTCGTGATTTATTTGCGACTACGAAACAAGCCAAAATGCTGGGCTATGATAAATCTCGGTTTTCTTTTAATGTCAAAGGCGGTCGATGTGATGCATGTCAAGGCGATGGAATTTTAAAGATTTCTATGCATTTTTTACCCGATGTCTATGTGCCTTGTGATCAATGCCATGGCACACGATACAATGAAGAAACGTTGCAAGTACAATATAAAGGAAAAAATATTTCCGATGTATTGAATATGACAGTCGAAGAAGGCGTTGAATTTTTTCAAAATATTTCTAAAATTCGTCATCGTCTGCAAACACTTAAAGACGTAGGACTGTCTTATATTAAATTAGGACAAAGTGCCACAACTCTTTCAGGTGGAGAAGCTCAGCGTGTAAAATTAGCCAGTGAACTTCAAAAGAAACCTACTGGAAAAACAGTCTTTGTTTTGGATGAACCAACAACGGGTTTACACAGTGATGATGTAAAAAAATTAATTGATGTATTACAGCGTTTAGTTGACAATGGCGATACAGTCATTGTGATTGAACATAATTTAGATGTGATTAAATGTGCGGATTATATTATTGATATGGGCCCTGAAGGTGGAAATGACGGAGGTCAAGTTGTTTGCACAGGAACGCCGGAACAAGTAGCACAGTGTGAAAATAGCTATACGGGTCAGTATTTGAAGCCGTTACTGGAAAGGGGGTAGTTTTTTTGAGCAAGGTTACTGTAAAGGATTTAGCCGAATATTTTAATTGGAAACAAATCGCAGGGGATAAAGATTCTTTGAATCGTCCTATTCATTTAGCCGATATCAATCGACCTGGATTAGAATTAGCGGGTTATTTTGAATATGGGCAACAAAAAAGAGTCGTTATTATTGGAAATAAAGAAATTCATTATATCAACAATAAAATGGATGAAGTGGCACAACGCCGAAATTTTGAATTCATTACCAGTGAATCCACACCGGCTATTGTCTTAACCAATGGCCATGAATGTCCAGAAGTCTTAAAAGAAATCGCAAATCGAAAAGACTTGGCGGTTTTCTCCACGCAAGAGAACACAACCAATACGAGTGTAAAAATCACAAGTTATTTAGATGAAAAATTAGCACCTTTTACTGTTGTACACGGTGAATTGATGCGAATTCATGGAATTGGTGTCATGATTGTTGGAGAAAGTGGAATGGGAAAAAGCGAAATTGCGTTGAGTCTCATTCAAAAAGGACATCAATTAATTGCCGATGATCGCGTGGATTGTTTTAAAATACACAACAATTTAATTGGAAGAACTTCGAATATGTTAGAAGGATTTATGGAGTTAAGAGGAGTAGGAATCATTAATGTAGCTCGTATGTATGGGGTGGGTTCCTATGCCCATGAATGTGAAATTTCTCTTCAAATTGAATTGGTTCCATTTGATGATAAAGTCGACTATGATCGGGTAGGAATTGAAGAAAAAGAATATGTTGATATTTTAGGTGTGAAGATTTTAAAACTTCAAATTCCAATTAGTATGGGACGTCCAATGGCAACGATTATTGAAACAGCTGTTTTTCATTATATGTTGCTTCGCGATGGAAAAGATGCAGCCAAAGAAATTGAACATTTAGTATTAAAAGAAATTGAAAAAAACGAGGAAGAAAATAATGAAGATATTTGTCAGTGATGAAATTTTTCTTTCCTTTGGTCCTTTTAACATTACTTATTATGCTTTGTTTATTATCACGGGTGTAATCGTTGCCTATGAATTAAGCCAGGCAACGATGAAAAAATGGAAATACTCCACATCGGTATTAGAAGACTATGTGGTTCCTATGATGTTTTGTGGAATTATAGGTGCTCGTTTGTATTATGTACTCTTTCAATGGGACTATTATTCAAAATTTCCAGAAGAAATCATTAAAATATGGCATGGAGGCTTAGCCATCCATGGGGGCTTAATTGCCGGCGTATTATTTAGTCTTTATTATTTTAAAAAGAAAAAAGTATCAATTTATCGAATGATGGACTGCATTCTTCCCAATGTCTTAATTGCCCAGGCCTTTGGACGCTGGGGAAATTTTATGAACCAGGAAGCATTTGGAAGTGCTGTCAGTGAATCCTTTATCAATCATTTTCCATCTTTCATTAAAAATCGAATGTATATTAATGGACAATACCATCATCCAACTTTTTTATATGAAAGTGTAGCCAATGTGATTGGTTTTTTCCTGATTCGCTGGATTCGAAAAAAAGGATTAAAGAAACAAGGCGATGCTGGTTTTCTTTATTTAATCTGGTATGGAATGGTTCGTTTCTTTATTGAAGGACTAAGAACGGATTCCTTGATGTTGGGACCACTTCGAATTGCCCAAGTTGTTTCTTTATTGTTTGTAGTGGCAGGCATTCTTGGAATTCTTGGAGTTGGGTATAAATATGCAAAACCAGTGATTTTATTTGATTTAGATGGAACACTTCAAGATAGTCAGAAAATGATTTATGAAACATTTATTCAGGTTTTTAAAGAAAGAAAACCAGAAATTGAATTGACACAAGAAGAATTGAATGCATTTTTTGGACCGACTTTAGAAGTATCTTTTGGAAAATATTTTGAAGAAAATGAAATTGAAGATGTAATTCAACGGTATCAGGAAATCAATAAAGAATTGCATTATACAATGTTAAAAGAAATCGACCATGCTACAGAAGTATTAAAAACACTTAAAGAAGAAGGATATACTTTGGGTATTGTCTCGAATAAACGAATTAGTGCCGTTCAATTGGGCGTGCAAATCAATCACTTTGAACCTTATTTTGATGTTATACTTGGAAAAGAAGATTTACCAATCCCAAAACCAAGTGGAACCGGATTAATTGAAGCCTGTTCACGTTTGAATGTTTCTAGAGACAATGTCATTTATGTAGGTGATGCCAAAAGTGATATTCTGTGCGCAAAAGATGTGGCCATGACTTCTATTGGATTTAGTCTAGATGAAAATCGTAGAGAACAAATGAAAGAAGCAAATCCAGATTATTTGATTTCAGATTTAAGGGATTGTATATCCATTTGTAAGGAGAAAAGAACATGGAACGACACTTCAATTTGGTAATTATCGGCGCTGGACCAGCTGGTTGTACAGCTAGTTTATATGCTTCCAGAGCAGGCTTATCGACTTTATTATTAGATAATGGAGCACCAGGTGGAAAATTAATTAAAACATTTGAAATCGCCAATTATCCAGGTGTTCCAACACAATCAGGTGTAGACCTGGCTATGAAAATGTTTGAACAAGCTACTTCTTTTGGTGCGCTTTATGAATATGGCGATGTAATGGAAGTCACAGAAGATAAAGTGGTAAAACTATCCGATGGACAAGAAATAAAAGCCGATGCGATTATTTTGGCAACAGGAACCAAAGAAAGATTGTTACACATTCCAGGAGAACAAGAAAATATTGGACGCGGTGTTTCTTTCTGTGCCGTTTGTGATGGCGCTTTTTTCAAAGACAAAGACGTGGTTGTCATTGGTGGCGGAAATTCGGCATTGGAAGAGTCTTTGTATTTGACAAAGTTTGCCAATGTGACCATTGTGATTCGAAGAGATGTATTCAGAGCCGAAAAAAGCATTCAGGAACAAGTAGAATCCAATGATAAAATCAAAATCATCAAAAAACATATTCCAAAAGAAATCTTAAGTGAAAACGGAAAAGTAAGTGGCATTGTATTAGAAAATGTTGATACAAAAGAAACACAAATCCTTTCTTGTTCAGGTATCTTTCCATATGTTGGACAAGACCCAATGACACAATCCATTCAAAAATTAGGAATTTGCGATCAAAGAGGCTATGTCATTGTAGATAATAATATGGAAACAAAAATCAAAGGCATTTATGCAGCAGGAGATGTCATTCAAAAAGATTTACGACAAGTGGTGACAGCAACCAATGATGGAGCTATTGCGGCTCAACATATTTTTCATGAATTATCGAAATAAATAATTTTAAAGCAACAAAACGATAATACAATCCTCGTTTTTATTGTTGTTGAAGTAAAAGTAGATAAGAGCATCAGTATATTCACTTACTGATGCTCTTGATTTTTTAGTTATAC
>NZ_JBJEEY010000124.1:0-7391 GCF_051873555.1 Floccifex sp.
TTTTATGTAAAGAAAAAGCTGACTTTTTGTCAGCTTAATTTTGATTATAAGAAGCTAATTTATTCAAACGAGTTGGATGTTTTAATTTACGAATAGCTTTGGCTTCAATTTGACGAATACGTTCTCGTGTTACACCGAATTTTTGTCCAACTTCTTCAAGTGTCATGGGTTGTCCATTATCTAATCCAAATCGCATACGAATAACGTTTTCTTCTCTCTCTGTTAAAGTCGATAATACTTCTCGCAAACTTTCTTTTAATTGTTCACGATATGCGTATTGCTCAGGTGAAATCGCGTTTTTATCTTCTACAAAATCACCTAACGTAGTATCGCCTTCATCTCCGATTTGCGTTTCCAATGAAGTCGTGTCAAAAGACATTAATTGAATTTCACGAACTTTTTCAGCTGTAATATCACCCATTTTTTCAGCAATTTCTTCAGCCAATGGATCACGACCTAAAATTTGAACCATCTCTCTTTGAATTCGAGTTAATTTATTCATGGTTTCAACCATGTGTACAGGAATACGAATAGTACGTGCCTGATCCGCAATGGCACGTGTAATGCTTTGGCGAATCCACCAAGTGGCATACGTAGAAAATTTAAATCCCTTTGTTGGATCAAATTTTTCAACAGCTTTAATAACACCTATATTCCCTTCTTGAATCAAATCCTGAAAATCCAATCCTCTTCCTGAATATTTTTTGGCAATAGAAACAACTAAACGAAGGTTCTTTTCGATTAATTCTTTTTCTGCTTCTTGTCCATCTAATACGATTTGTACCAATTCTTTCCGTTTTTCAACATTTGTTTCTGTTTCCAGTAAAGCTTTGGCTTCTCTACCTTCTTTGATTAAATTGGCTACTCTATTCTCTTCTTCGGCTTTTAATAATTTTGATTCACCAATACTTTTCAAATATAATTTTACGGAATCTTGTACGCTCCCTTTATATGAAGCAGCATATTCCTGCTCCATTTTTGAAATCTTTAATTCGTACAATTCTTCATCAGATTCTTTATTGTCATCATCAAAATCATCAAAATCTTCTTCTAAATCTTCGTCTAAATCTTCATCCATATCTTCTTCCAATAAATCATCTTCATCAGGTTCACTGTCTTGTTCCAACAAGATATTAGTGATTTCTTCTTTCTGTTCATTGGTCATTTCCAAATTGGATATAGCCAGCATAAAAGCATTTTGATCAATTTCTTCTCCAGTTTGACTGACATTCAATAAATAATCTTTTACTTCTTCGATTGATTCGAAATAGTGTTCTCTTAAATCAATTGACATGAAAATTTTCCCCTCTATCAGTTTCATTTTTTGAATACTTATTTTTGAAAATCGTTTTCAGTATCATGTTTATGATCATTTATTCTTATAACTTTATCAAAAAACGTGATATCATTATAAACTATTTTACATCTTGTTTTCAACACCAAAAGAAAGAAAAATAAGATATCACCAGAAAATAAAACTATAAATAATTTTAAGAAAATGCTTAAATATCATTCATATTTCATATTGTTTTTGTATACTAGTTTTACATACTTTTGTATGTGCTTTTGAAAGGAAGGCCTTTGATGAGTTAGATTGGAGCTTTTAATGGATTACTTAGTAATCTTGATCCTTTTATTAGTGATCTTGTATAAACTTCTTCGGTAATACAATTCGAAGGGGTTCATACCATTAAACAAAAATCTAACCATCTTGGTATCTTTCAAAGCGAAAAGCGAGAGTCGCCACTCTCGCTTTTCATATTGTCTAACCATCTTTGACTTTCGTCAGTTATATTTTAGTACGAATTTATAGATATTTCAAATATATATTTTTAAAGAAAATACTTAAATGTCATTCATATTTCATATTGTTTTTGTATACTTAATTTACATACTTTTGTATGTGCTTTTGAAAGGAGACCATTATGGTTATTTACTCATTGAAAGGAAGGCCTTTGATGAGTTAGATTGGAGCTTTTAATGGATTACCTAGTAATCTTGATCCTTTTATTAGTGATCTTGTATAAACTTCTTCGGTAATACAATTCGAAGGGGTTCATACCATTAAACAAAAATCTAACCATCTTGGTATCTTTCAAAGCGAAAAGCGAGAGCACCACCTCTCGCTTTTCTTTTTCATCTAACCATCTTTGACTTTCGTCATTTATATTCTAGTACATATTTAAAGACATTTCAAATAATTGAATCAAAAAAGTCCTTGATCTGACCATCCAGCAGGTCCATTGTATTGTACATGTGAAAAGCCAATATAAAGATAGCCAACAAAGCTGATAAAATATGTCACAATTCCAAATATCCAATCCAATCCAAATGATTTTGCTAAGTAGATATAGAGTTTGACTTGATAATAAATGATAGCCAAATTAGCTAAAATCGAAAAAATCGTCATAATAAATCCTGGATTGTCTCCTGCAATTCCTTCAATGGCTCCTAAAATAACTGTTAATCCAATCCAAATCCAGAAACTATGTGTGTTCCAGCTGATTTTAAACAATGTATATTGATTATATACAGGAATTAAAGATTTCCATCCTGGTTCTCCTGCTTTTTCAAAGACTTTCCATCCTGCTATCATTGATAAAGCTATAAGAACAAGTTGAATCATAAAAGCCATGCTTCCAAATAAAATTGATAATAATGTAAACATAAAATCTCCTTTTCTTATCATTATAATAAATTGAAATCAAAAAATCTATATGATAAAATTCATTCAAATGAGGTGATGCTATGAGAAAAGGTACTTTACTAAGTGTTCGTAAAGATATTCGTGTTGTTGATGCAACAATACGCGATGGAGGATTGTGCAATAACTTTGATTTTAGTGATGAATTTGTGAAAGAGTTATACAAAGCGAATATTAAAGCGGGTATTGATTATATGGAATTTGGCTACAAAGCAAGTAAGAAATTATTCGATGTCAATGAATTTGGAAAATGGAAGTTCTGTGATGAACAGGATATTCGAAATATTGTAGGTGAAAATGTATCGGACATGAAAATTTCTGTTATGGCTGATGTTGGACGTTGTGACTACAAAACGGATTTTCTACCAGCCAACGAAAGTGTTATTGACATGGTTCGTGTTGCTTGTTATATTCATCAAATTCCAGCTGCCATTGAAATGATTGAGTATTTACATGATTTAGGATATGAAACGACATGTAATATTATGGCAATTAGTCAAATCGGTGCCGACAATTTAAAAGAAGCATTGGAAATGTTGTGTGAAACGCCAGTGGATATCATTTATATTGTAGATAGTTATGGTTCTTTATATCCAGAAAATATTGAAAAATATTCAAAACTATATTTGGAATATGCTTCAAAATCTAACAAAAAACTAGGAATCCATGCTCACAACAATCAAAACCTGGCTTTTGCTAATACTATTGAAGCTCTTTCCTATGGAGTCAGTTATTTAGATAGCACAATTCAGGGAATGGGTCGAGGCGCAGGAAATTGTGCAAGTGAATTATTGTTAGGTTTCTTGCGAAATCCAAAATACAGTCTATATCCAATATTAACTTTTATTGAAAATTACATGGTTCCATTAAGAGAAAGTGGCGTTGTATGGGGATATGATCTGCAATATTTATTTACAGGACAATTGAATCGTCATCCTCGTTCAGCTATTAAATTTACAAATGAAAATCGTAAGGATTATTGTGATTTTTATAAAGATTTACTGGATGATTCTGTTTTCTAAGAAGAGCTTGTCTCTTCTTTTTTTTCCACAAATAATACCACTTTTTCCATTTGCATTGTATTTTAATCCATATAAAATATAATGAAATTGACAAAGAGGAAAACCAATAAAAAGTCAGATTATCTATAGAGACCTACCGCTATAGATAAAAACTCACCAGGGTAGTTTATATAGATTGAGATAGAAAGGAGTAGTCATGAATAAATTTATCTCATAAAAGGTCCTTACCAGTAGAAATTAGAGTAAGGACCTTTTAATATTGATTGAGTCTTCGATAGACAATATCAACTATTTCATTAATTTGGTTTCGATTTTCTTCTTTCAAATTGTATTTCACTTTATATTTTGAAAAAAACAAGTGTTGTTCATTATCGATAGATTGTAAACGATGTACTTGCATTTGATGCGATAAATATGATTCTACACTAAAATAGAGATTCGCTCTTCCCTTCTTAATTCGATTCACAATAAACCAATAGGTTTCTTTTGAAAATCCTTCTAAATAAGGATACTCATCTTTCATTTCTTTTACACCAAAACAAGGCCAGTATTTCGGATCAATCAATAATCGAACCAGTGTTTCTTCTTCTTTATTTTGTAAATCTTCATTCAGCAATCCTTTTAAATCTTGATTTAATTGATTCACTAAAGATACTAAATATTTTCGATTTTGTATTTCTTTAAAATTCATGTTTCCATTTTATCCATTTAATTGACATTATTTTTGTGATAAATCGAGAATAAAAAGGATAAATTTTCTTTGAAATCCAATAACTCCATTCGGCTAGCACAATACCACCAATAACATCCACTATTACGTGTTGACGAGTTGTTAAAGTGGAAATACAAACTAGAATTGCCATAATCAGTGAAAACCATTTATATCTAAACGAAATATCTTTTCGTTTTCTTATTCCAATCCAGCATAGCCAGCTGACTAAACAATGAATCGATGGAAATAAATTATCGGGTGCATCAATTTGATATAAATAATATAATAAATTATTTGATGTAACAATGGGGCGTATATTGGTAGTAGGTAAAGCAATAAATAAAAGAAAACAAATGATTTTTGAAACAAGATCCGCACAAAAAAAGCGATCACTTTCTTTTCGTTCTTGTTTTGAACACAAATAATAGTTAATCACCCAGAATATGTAACAACCAAAATAAATAATAACACTCATTTGTATAATGGGAATATCTTGGTCAATGGGTAAAGTCCAATTATAGTGTACCCGATTTTCAGTGATTAGACGTGCTCCATAATATACGAATTGATTAAAAAATAAAGCAATTGTTAAAACGATAACATTATATTTTTTCACGATCCAATCCAGCTTCCTATCTTTACACGAATTTCTTCGTTTGAAATATATTCTGGTTTTAAAGTCATTTTTCCTTTTTGAATTAATAAAACAATTGTAGAACCCGCCAAATCAAAATATCCTTTTTCTTCTCCTTTTTGAAAAGAACCTTTCTCAATATGATTCACAATTCCTCCAACCACAAAAGCACCTATTTCACATTGCGCAATTGTTCCAAAGTGCTTCGTTTCTAAAATAGAACATGTTCTTCGATTTAATGTATAAACTGGATAGGTTTCACAAACAATGGGTTGTACACTATGAAGTGTGCCTTCTATATATTTATAATGCGTTTGTATGCCATCGTCGATATAACAATATCGATGATAATCATTGGGACATAAACGAAAAACAAGAAGTGTTCCATCTTGAAATGCTTGTGCTTGTGTCTTATCTTGTAGAAAATCATCGATTTTATAATACGATCCTTTAATAAAAAAAGAACAATCTTTTGAAATTGAAAAAGAACTTAGCCATCCATCACATGGTGAAATAAAATGAGATGGATTTTTATCGATATTTTGTTTACAAGAACGAATAAAGAATTTTTGAAAGGTTGAATATCTTTGACTTAATTTCACATTATGTTTTTTTGCGTACATAGAAATAAAAGGATACGATAGTCTTGATTTTAAAAATGCAACAATTACACAATCAAAATGAGTAACCATAAGTATTTTTAATAAAAACCTTCCTGTTGTTGTTCCATATAAAAATTTTACAGAATCCATACAATCACCTTGCACAATGCAATAACAAAAATAATAGATAATAATAGTAATAAAATAATATTTGATATTTTTGGTTTTTTTATTTTAAATGGTGTTAAAAAAGCAATGGCAATCATAAATAAAGTAATTGGTAAAGCCCATTCAATTTTAAAATGAAAATGCTTACAAATAAAAACAAATAAAGGAATGATAAAACTTGAAGTTGTAACAGGAAGTCCTAAATAACATTCTCTTCTTCCTGTTTCATTTTGTTGTCTTTGAATTTCATCTACATTAAACCATGCCAATCGAATCAAAGCACATAATACATAAAAAGAAGAAATACATAATCCAATCATTGAATAACGAGTAATCACAAAAACAATGGTTGCAGGTAAGACTCCAAAACAAATTAAATCGGATAAAGAATCAATTTCAATTCCGAATTGTTTTTCCGGGATGGTTCTATCCATTGTTGAGGCTACTTTTCCATCAAACATATCACAAATTCCACTGATGATTAAACAAATCAAAGATAAAATCAATTTCTCTTGTAGAATACTGGCAATGCCTACAAAACCAGAAATCATTCCAATGTATGTCAATATAACTGTATAATTGTAAAATCCAAGCATATAGAGTCCTCTCAAATAAAATAAGCAAAAAATAAACAATAAAATAAAATACACCATGGTTTTGCCAAAACAATAATCCAGGTAAATTTTTTAAAAGACATAGAACATAGTCCAGAAAAATAACATAAAAAATCATCTGGTGCTAAAGGAAGTAAAATACTCAAGAATAAAACCCATGTATAGCTTTTCTTAGATTGAATCCATTGTACAAATCGTTCATATTTCTCAATAGAAATCATTTTTTTAACCAAAGCAACTCCATATTTTCGCGCCAATAAAAACGCAAAAATCGAACCTAAACTAATACCAATATAATTAATCCAAAATCCGTTTGTTGCTCCATAAATGGATGCTCCTACAATGCATCCAAAAAAACCAGGAAGAACAGGAAGAATCACTTGCATCATTTGAAGAATTGTTAATACAATAGGTCCAAACATTCCGTATTCAAGTATATATGTTTTTAAAGTCTGAATTGTTGAAAACTTTCCATCGATCCATCCTTTTAATACAATTCCAACAATAATAGATATTATTATGATCATAAAAATCATTATAATATTCTTTATTCGATTTTCTTTCATTTTCTTTTTCCTTTCATCGATAGTATATCGATGAATTCTTAAGTAATTATTAAAAAGAAAAGAAAGTTCTATAAATAATGTTTCCTATTTTATTATAATTTAATTTGTATATTATTTATATAGTAAATATATATTTATAAAAATAGACCAGAAATTCTGGTCTATGACATTTTTTCTTTTACTAAAGAATCAAGATATTTTTCAATGGAATCTGCAAGCTCTGTCAAAAATAAAATTAAAAACTCTTTATTCACTCTTTCAAATCCATTTTGGAAAACATCAGCCGCCGCACCAATTAATAAACGAGGCATCAGTTCCCGTGTTTAGAAGTTTGCACCATTTTTTTTAGAAGTAAGATAATATCGATAG
>NZ_JBJEEY010000125.1:0-1595 GCF_051873555.1 Floccifex sp.
TATACTACCAAATCATTCCTCTTCAGTCAACTACTTTTTTTAAAAAAAGTTAAAAGAGCTATTTCTAGCTCTTATAAACACTCTCCATTCGATTCAATCACTTTTTTATACCAATCAAATGATTTCTTTTTATGACGCGATAAATCACCTGTTCCATCATCATATTTATCAACATAAATAAAACCATAACGCTTACGCATTTCACCTGTAGAAGCCGAAACTAAGTCAATACAACCCCAAGGCGTATATCCTTTTAAATCCACTCCATCCAAGATTGCTTCATGCATTTGTTCTATATGCAAACGCAAATAATCAATTCGATAATCATCTTGAATGCTGCCATCTTCTTCTACTTTATCATAAGCCCCTAATCCATTTTCAACCACAAAAACAGGCAACTGATAACGATCATAAATTTCATTTAAACTAAAACGCAATCCCTCTGGATCAATTTGCCAACCCCAGTCACTGGCTTTTAAATACGGATTATTCACGCCATGGATTAAGTTCCCTTCTCCATTTATCTTTTTATCTGGATTGCTTGTTTGACAATTCGACATATAATACGAACAAGTATAGAAATCAACGCATCCATTTTTCAAAATATCTTTATCCGATTCTTCCATTTGAATCTGGATATTATTTTCTTTAAAATAACGCCAAATATAACTAGGATATTTTCCTCTACACTGTACATCCGAACAAAACCAGTTCATGACTTGATTGTGTTTTAAATTTTCAATCGCATCACTTGGCTTACAAGTCAAAGGATAACTTGTTGCCATAATATTCATACAACCCACTTGATAATTTTTATCAATTTCATGTGCCATTTGTACAGCTAAAGCACTGGCAACAAATTGATGATGCAATCCTTGAAAACGATTCTGTGGAATATCGACTTGATCTAAAAAATCCATTGTTTTTATTTCATTTAAAATTCCCTGATTTAAAAAACCACCTGCTGGCATTGTTGCACTATTGATTTCATTGAATGTCAACCAATATTTTACTTTTCCTTTATATCGCGTAAAAATCGCTTTACAATAATTCAAGTAAAAATCAATCATTTGTCGATTTGTCCAGCTATTAAATTTTTTTGTCAATCCAAAAGGCACTTCATAATGTGAAATCGTGATCATAGGTTCAATACCATATTTTAAACACTCATCAATCAAATGATCATAAAACTGCAAACCCTTTTCATTTGGTTTTGATTCATCTCCATTGGGAAAAATACGCGTCCATGAAATTGAAAAACGATACATTTTAAATCCCATTTGCGCAAACAAGGCAATATCTTCTTTATAACGATGATAATGATCAATGGCTTCATGACTCGGATAAAACGTTCCTTCTTCTAAAACAGGAGTAATACGCTTTGATACTTTTGCACTGCCTCCCGTACAAATATCCGGACAAGCAATACCTTTTCCATCCACATTCCATGCCCCTTCTAATTGATTGGCAGCCGTGGCCCCTCCCCAATAAAAATTACTTGGAAAACTCATAATCTAAATCCTCTCCATTACTTTCAATGACTTTTTTATACCAGTCAAAGCTCTTTTTCTTATAGCGTTTGAAGCTTCCATTTC
>NZ_JBJEEY010000126.1:0-7186 GCF_051873555.1 Floccifex sp.
GATTATGATCAAACAATTTGATTCTGTAAAATTTGATACAGAAAAGAAAACAATGGAAATCTTAAATGGAACTGCAGGCATTTATCCTTATACAGAAATTATAGAATGTAAAAAAATAAATGAACTGGCTAAATATAAAGGAAAAGAAGAACCTTTTACACATATTTATTATGGAGGAAGAGTACAGGGACGCTGTTTTGGAGAAAAAGGCTTTTATGTGGGTTTGAAAATTACTTTAAAGAATGGTCAAATCTTAGCTATTTATATTTCTAAAGAAAAAGTCTATGCTGGAAATGATTTTCAAAAAAGAGATTATAAAGAAGCACAGGAAATCAAAGCTTTTATTGATAAAATTATTGAAAAATATAGAGAATCCTAACAAACGGATTCTCTTTTGGTTTTACATTGTGAATAAATTTTAAAGAAAGTGGAAACCAGTAAAATACCAACGGCTAATGATCCCGCCACTCCAATCATGTAACAACCTCTTTCCAGTGCTTTTAATAAAACACCTCTCATCGCATAAGTCATCATACGATATAAAGCAGCTCCGGGTACCAATGGAATTAAGGAACAAACAATATAGGTTGTGACTGGATTTTTATATTTTCGAGCTAATATTTCTGAGCAAAAAGATAAACACATGGCCGCTAAAAAATTCGATACATAGTCATTGATATTCAAATATATACAGAGTTTATAGACCGATCCACCAATGGCTCCTGTTATGCTGGCCCATAATAAATTTTTTCCTTTGATATTAAATAAAATTCCAAATCCTAAAGTTGCCAGAAAACTAGATAGGAATGCTTTTAAAATAACTTCAATCATATTACACCACACTAAAGACTACCATTACTCCTAAGGCAATGGCACAAGCACAGACAAGCGTTTCCATAACACGAGATACACCCGATAAATAGTCACCGGCAATGGTATCACGTATCGCATTGGTAAATGCCAATCCTGGAATCAACAACATAATTCCAGATATCACAATGATATTGACATCAATTTGAGGTACTATTTTTTTAAAACTGATGGATAAAGTTGCCAGAAGCATAGAAGCTAATACATTATTGATGAAATCATTCATTTTCATCATACTTAATAGCGATACCAGTAATCGAATACAAATACCAATTCCAAAGGAAACAATTATTTCCAATAATCCTCCATCAAAGAATAACGCAAAACCACCGGCTCCAATACCTCCAAATAAAGTTGTCATCCAAAATGAATATTTTGATTCATGTTCAATTTCATCTAATTCCTGAATCACTTGTTCAATGGAATACGAATGAATTTGTACATTTCGACTTAGAGCATTAATTCTTGATACACAATGAAGATTGACATTTCGATTTTTAATACGTGAAATCTTCGAAAACACTTGTCCATTATAGCCAATAGACAACATAATTCCTGTTGAAGTCACATAACTATCCACATCATCGACACAATATAACCCCGAACAAATACGAATCATCGTTTCTTCTACACGATAAACTTCGGCTCCGCTTTCCAGAAGCATTCGTCCTGCACGAATTCCAACATCTAATAATTTTTCTATTTCCATGCGTTTAGTATACAATTCATGAACAGATTTATCAACAATAAGAAAAAAAGTAAAGAATGCTTACACATCTTTACTTTCCTGAACTTCCCAATCTTCCACTTCCACGAAGCGAAGAAATATTTTTTAATTCATCATAAGAAAGTGTTTCACTTTCTAGTTGAGGCATTTGAAGTAAAACCCCCTGACAAACTGCTTTTTCATATGGATAAATAATGAACTGATTTTTAAAAGATTCATCCCATGTATCTACTACTTCTTTTTTTGCAATGCGAATAGGTTTATCATTGACATTGGTAATTGGTGCCATATATTCACCACGATACCCCGAATCAATTACACCCGCTCTTTGTGCCATTCCTTTTGTTCCAGTGGAGCCTCTTTCTTTCAACAACATAACATAGTTACAATCAAAGGCGCTGGCAACCCCTAATGGTACCAGTTTTGTTTGAAGAGAAGGAATTTCTAAATAGTCTTCTTCAAAACATGGATATAAATCATAACCCGCATCTTCTTCTCTTTTACTTGGAAGAACCGCTTCTTCTTTTACTTTGGCCCAATATAGTTTCACAGTAATTCTCCTTTGTATATTTTGACTAAATCTTCCAGCTTAAATTTAGCATTGGCACTGGATGTTGATGGACAACAAACCGATGGTAAAGCATAATATTTCTGCAGCAGTTGATAACTCGTTTTTCCGTTGCAGATGATTTTTTCAATCGATGGATTGTCTTTTAATAATTGCGGAATATCGTTGGCAATGATTTCCTTAATCGAACTATCCGAACTTCCTTTTCGAATACAAGAATGACAAATATCCCAAAGCGCAATTTTCTGTTCTTTCAACAATTCCAGTTTTTCTTCTTTGGTTTGTACTGGCATATGATAAATTTCTTCCAGTACTTTCCAGAATCGATTCGATGCATTGGCATAATACATGCCTTGTTCTAAGCTGACAACGCTCGGCATCGAACCCAAAATCAATATATGATCGTCTTTATGGACGATATAATCAAATCCTATGATTCTAGACATATTCCATATAAATCATATACACCCGCATCTTCAATGCGAACTTGTACAAACGAACCCAACGCAATGTCTTGATCACTGGTAAAAATAACTTGTCCATCGACTTCATCTGGTGCATCGGCTGCACTTCGTCCTCGATATGAATTTTTAAGACCTTCTTTTTCTTCAACCAGTACTTCAATGACTTGTCCAATTTTTTCTTTATTTTTCTGATAAGAAATCGATTTTTGAAGTTCCATCAATCTTGATAAACGATCTTGTGCAACATCTTCATCTACTTCTTCTGTCATTTGATATGCAGGTGTATCTTCTTCTTTTGAATACGTAAAAGCACCCATTCGATCCCATTTTGAATGTTTAATAAATTCCATTAATTCATTAAAATCTTCTTCTTTTTCACCTGGAAAACCAACAATAAAAGTGGAACGAAGCGTTGGCTGTTCAAACATGGATTGAATTTTCGATAAAATTTCATAGGCATGTTCTTTGGTTCCTCTTCGATTCATAGCTTTTAATAAGCGATTATTGGCATGTTGCATGGGAATATCAAAATAAGGTAACACTTTTTGACTTTCTTTGATGGCAACTAAAACATCATCTTCAATTTCATCTGGATACATATATAAAATACGAATCCAATGTAAACCTTCAATTTGATCCACCGCTCGAATCAAATCCGCCAACATCAATTTTCCATAATTATCCAATCCATATTTCGTTGTATCTTGGGCAATCAAAGTCAATTCTTTGACACCATAACTCGCTAATTGCTTCGCTTCTTGTACAATATCTTCGATCATTCGACTTTTTTGTTCGCCTCGAATCAATGGAATGGCACAATATGTACAGTGATTGGAACACCCATCACTGATTTTTAAATAAGCACGCCATGGTTGCGTGGAAAGAACACGTTCAAATTTATGATACGACATAGAACAATTTAAGGCTTCTTCTAATCTCATCGCAAATTGATTGTAATCTCGAATCGGAATAATCGCATCGATTTCTGGTATTTCTTCTTCTAATTCTTTTTGATATCGCTGCGCTAAACAACCACAGACAATTAGTTTTTCACAATTTTTTTCTTTATATTTTGCCATTTCAAAAATAGTCGCAATGGATTCTTCTTTAGCACTTGTGATAAATCCACATGTATTAATGATAATAGCCTGGGCCTGGTTTGGATTTCCTACAATTTCATGGTGATTTCGCTTGATCATTCCCATGATTTGTTCAGAATCCACTAAGTTTTTAGAACACCCCAGTGATACAAATCCAATTTTCATTCTTGATCCTTTCTACGATAGACCATACGATTTTCCAGTGCAAAAATACGAGGCCCAAATTCACCGGATTGACAAATATCAATGCTTTCTTTCATCATATATAAACGTGAATCCAAGTTATCCACTGTACTTAATACCTCTGCTTCGGGTGTCATAGGAACCACAGGAGAACCAAATTCCATTTTTCCATGATGTGATAGAATCATATGTTTCAATAATAAAATACTTTCCTGATCTTGTAGATTTAATTCATGACAAACACGATCCACTTTCATTGCCAAAATACTGATATGTCCTAATAAATTGCCTTGTGCTGTATATTCTGGTAAAACTGGCGATGAAAATTCTTCAATTTTTCCTACATCGTGTAAAATACAAGCACAAATTAAAAGATCGACATCCAGAAATGGATAGAGTTCACATATTTTTAAAGATAAACGAACCATTGAAAGAGAATGATACGCCAATCCTCCAACATAATTGTGATGATTTTTCTTTGCAGCGGGATACGAATAATAGTCTTCCTGCACTTCATCTAAAATAGTTTGTGTTAAAATCGCCAAGTCCTGGTTTTTGACTTCATTTATATAGAACTCAATTTCTTTTTTCATTTCATCTGCTTTCATAGGCGCCTGACGAACATAGTCTGTGATTTTTTCTTCAGGCAATTCTTTGAGTGTTCGAACCTTTAGTTGAATCGCATTCTTATGTAAGATGACATCTCCAGTTGCCTGTACAATCATTCCTACGTGATAGCTTTCTACTTGTTCGTCGGTTAAGTTCCAAAATTTGGCATCGAGTATTCCTGTTGAATCTTCGAGTGAAAGCGATAAATACGGTGTTCCTTTTACGGTCTTGGCTTTATCGCATCTGGAAATCAAACAAGGAAGACTGATTTTTCCTTCTTCTTTTATATCTTTAATCATTTTCTAACTCCTTTAATTTTTCATGAATCAAAGAGATATGAAATCCCTTGCGAATACAATACGTTTTTATTTTATTATATTTTATATCATCTTCAAAATGAGAATATAAACGATTTGCTTTTTTGATGGCCTGTACAAGAGATTGTTCATCATAGGTATCTTCAATTTCTAGAGTTTGAAACGCATTTAAAGAATCATCAAAAGAAAAACCGGCATTCATGCATTTTTGAATAATTGTTCGCTGTAATAAGTTTTTGGATTGTGCCGAAGAATATGTTAAACTTTTTTGAGCATACAAAATCGCGTTTTCTTTTTCTTTTTGTTCATCTAATTTCGATATAGATTCTTGAATGAATTCTTCATCTATATGAAGAGAATGAAATTTACGTTCAATTTCTTTCATGCTCTTTCCTTTGTATTGCCAGTAATTTGCTTTATCAATGGCATATAAACGATCATCTAGTAATAAATGCTGATGCAGCATTTCTAAAATTACATTGATATCTTCCTGACATAAATCAAATTTTTTCTGACAGTATTGTTTCACTTCAAATGTGCAGCAACTGTGTTGCAGTACATATTTTTTTACAATCAAATACGATTTATAGACTTCCTGCAATTCACAATAATTTTCATATAAATCACGATCCATTATTGATTTATCTTCAATTTGCAAATCTACTACATCTTCCATTGGAACAAGAATTTTATTGGATTCATTGTCTTGTTCGCTATAAATTATCAATTCAAAGAAATCTGAAGAAGGTACAATTTTTTCAACTATATATCTTTGATCGTATTGTGAAATCGCATATTCATAGACTTCTTCTACATTTTTTCCAAATATTTCTGTATTATATGGAATTGTTTTTTCAATACAAGACTGTGAAACCGATTGTCTGATTTCCTTTGGCTGGGCAAAAAACGCATCCCATTTTCCAGCTAGTTCTTCTTCATCATCGAAATAATATCCCGTAGTCCCTTCATCAATTAATTCCGATAACACTTCGTCTCTTCGACCAAAGACACATAAACCACTTGCTAAGGCTTCAATATATGTCATTCCTTGTGTTTCTGATGTTGAAGCGGACACAAAACAATCAAATGGTGAATAATAATAAGGCACCATTTCTTTGTTTACCATTCCTGTGAAATGAACACGATTGTTCAAATCCAATTCATTGACCAATGATTTATAGTACTCCAAATCCGTTCCTTTTCCAACAATCACTAAATGAATGTCTTTATTTTGACATAATTTTATGGCTTTAATTGGAATGTCAATGGCTTTTTCTTTCGCAATTCGACCCACAAACGTCACAACTGGTGTATCTTCATTTAATCCTAAAGAAGGACGAATCGAAGACAGTTTTTCTGGATTTAATTGATGACAATCAAAGTGTGATAAATCCAGTCCCGTGGGAATCACAAATATTTTTGAAGTGGCTCCATATCCCATGAGTCTTTTTTTTGTTTTCATGCTAGGTGCAATGACAGCCGATGAATGATTCACCCACCATTTTGAAAGTTTACGAATAATTTTCTTTTCACCTTCATCAATCAATTCCAAGTCAAATGGATTTAAATAATGTGTATAGTCTTCATACATAGTATGGTATGTATATACAATTGGGATATGTAAAGTCTTAGCTACACCTCGTGCAAACATTCCAATTCCCGCTTCTGTTTGTACGTGAATCACATCTAGATTCATTTCTTTAATGTAGTCGTATCCTTTAAAAGAAATAGGAGACGATAATTTATATCCATAAAATTTCTTTAATTCCAATCCTGGTAAACGTAAAATATTTTCTGAAAAATCGATGCTTTTTCCTTTGTGATTGGATATCACATATACTGTATGTCCTAATTGTTCTAATGCTTCTTTTAAAGTCGCAACACTGGAAACAACACCATTAATATCTGGATAATACGCATCTGTAAATAAACCAACTCGCATAATTTTATACCTCTTAAGTATTAATAATATATCAAATAAAAATTAAATATCAACGTTGAAAATTCTAAAAAAAGTCTAAACAGAACAAAACCGGCATATGCCGGCCTGTCCATAAATTTAAGAAAGGGAATTTGATTATGAAGGGTTTTATAACCCCTTATCATTCTAACACACTAATAATCAGATGTTAAAGTCAAATTTAGCGAAATCGTTAAAAATTATAAAAAAATTACAATTTTGGCTTAAAAATATGTATTAATAATTATGATTCATTAAATTTCTTTCAAAAAAGATAAAAAAATTAGACAACATTGGACAATAATTTAATAAAAGTATTTTTATATAAATTAACGCTAAGTTCAACTAAAAAGTTGATGAAGGTAGTCTAAGCCACTGATTGTAAATC
>NZ_JBJEEY010000127.1:0-7106 GCF_051873555.1 Floccifex sp.
ATTCAAATTTCAATCTTCTCATACCGAGTTTTTCATAAATTTTTTACACTACCATGTTTCTTATCACAGGTAATGCATAAGTTCAATTCTTGAAAAATTGACGAAAATGTGGTAATATGAGGACATAAATAGAGGATATTTTTAAAAAAAATCTTTCAGATTCTGAAAGACTTTTTATTTTATATTCCATGTTACATAAACGGTTTCTTCTTGTGAAATCAATGGTAAAGATAAGTCATCTGATAAAGAATCTGTATTCAGTTCAATTCCTTGTACAGACATACATAAATCGTCTTTCGAAATTGATTCATCGTTTTCCCAGCTTTCAAAACGAACCGAATCCATTCCTGTTACTTTCATATTTTGACTGGAAGCTATGATTTCAGCTTTATGTCTAGCCTGCTTCATTGCTTCTATTAGCAATTGTTCGTGATAAGAATCTGTATTAACGAGTTGATAGTTGACTGTAATTTTTACATCGATTTCATTTGTTTGTGCTATTTCCATAAATGTGTTGAATAAAGCTGCACTTGGTTTTGTTTCATATGTGATTTCTTTTGACGAAACATAAACATTTTTTTCTTCGATTTGTTCGAATAACTGAATAACATCTTTTTCTAATCGAAAATCTGATATTTGAAATCCTTTTTGTTGCAGTAAATTCAAATAATATTCTACTTTTTGATTCAATCCTTTAATACTTTCTTCATTTTTTGAATCATAATAACGAAAATGAAATACATATTTACCTAGATTTGCTTCATATTCTTTCTTTGCGTATCCAATTGTTTTTATTGTTCCCATTGTATAGCCTCCTTTATATTGAAATCTTACATCTTATTTTGACATTATTGTTGTCATATATTATTTTTCTATTTACAATCTCATAAAACAGGATATAATAAACGCAAATAGGGTATATCTTCGGCCCCATCTTGGCTGATGTGCATGCCCTATTTTATATTGTTAAAGTCAAGCTCAAGGATAGTGAATTCTATAAATTTAAATTGGAATATCCCGTTTTTAGCTTTATAGTGTATATAGGAGATAGATTATGTCAGAAAAATTCAACCAAACAAAATATATCAACGAATGGGCAAAACAGAATATGGCAACTGTTATTGGAAAATACAAAAAAGAATTTGTTGCTGAATTTAAAGAAGCTTGTAAAACATTGGGTATCAAACAATCAGATGTTATACGAAACGCAATGATTGAAACAATTCATAAAGCAAAAGAAAAGGATGCGTAACCATCCTTTCCCTTTATCATCCATTTATCATTGATAGGGGCTCATTTTTAAATTGGTAAATACAAATAATGAGAATGATATAAAGAAAATATCAGATGCCATTATTCTTCTATATCTAATACATTTTTTATAAAGTTATCATCTAATCGTAAATTATATTTTTCAAATAAATAAGTATAAAAATTATACCATACATATTCTCCTTCTTCATATTCACATGTGTAAGGATAAATTATTTTTTTGTAAAAGGATCTTTAACCGGTTCAGAACACATAGCTTCTGCTTCTCTCTGCTTTAAATGTTCGAGTATCTTTTCTTTATTTTCTATTGGATTGATCGTAATATAATTATCCGTATTTTCTATGAATTCATCTCCACTTATTCTTTTGTTACAGTATAGTATTGATTTCATGTAAAGTACCTCTTTTCTAATTTATAGATAATCAAAAATGATTCTTGATTTGTGTTCTGTAAAAGATTTTCATGTATTTGAATTTACGTTCATTTGTATTTAGTAACATTTTGATATGTTTTATAAAAATTAAGCAACAATAACTTCGACTTTATATCAAATATTCAATCCACTTAAATCTATTTCATATATCATTTTATCAGGTTGTTCATATGGTTTAACAAACATTATCATATACCATGGCATATACGTTATATTATCTTCCAATTGAACATTGTCTTTACAAAATACAGTTGCCTTTTTAAATTTCCATTCAGATACAGAAAGTATATGATCAAGAGCCTTATGTTTTTTATAGTCTTTTCCAGATTTAATTTCTAAAAGTTCGATTTCTATACCATTTTGTATTACAAAATCAACTTCACCAAGTTTACTTGAATCATAGTAATAAATTTCAAAACCTTTTGACTGTAATTCCTGAGCCATTACATTTTCCAATATACTTCCCATATTTATCTCAAGATTACCATTTAAAATATCAAACTGAATATTTTCCATACAGGCAGCACACAACAATCCTATATCTGCCATAAAGAGTTTGAAAAGACTATGTTTTTCATTTAGTTTCAACGGTGGTTGTGGTGCAGTTACGTTATAACAAGGCAATGCAACACCTGCATCTGACAGCCATTTAAAACTATTTTCATATCGATTCAACTTAGCATTTTTATCCAATGAATTAACATAGAAACGTCTTTTTTTATCATTTAACTGCGATGGTATGGCATCATATATAGCTTTTATTCGTTGTTTATTACTGTTGGATTCAACATATTGAGATATGTCATGACTATACTGTGTGATTATTTCTTTCTGGAAATGTATGACTTTAGCAATATCATGACTATTTACATAGATTTGTACTGCTTCCGGCATTCCACCTACGACCATGTATGTATAAAATAATTTTTTCATTGTATCATGAACTGAATCCGAGACTGGAGTAAGTGTATCATAGGCTCTTTTCAAATAATCAATTGTAGATTGCTGAACACCATTTGCCCACAAGAATTCTTCAAAATCCATAGGATACATTCTATACATTTCTTCAAATCCAACAGGAAAGGATACAACTTCTTTAAAATTCACACCCAAAAGAGAGCCTGACTCAATATAATCAAATCTACCATCAGCAACAAGAAACTTCATAGCTGTACGAATATTGGGATATTTTTGAATTTCATCAAATAAAACAAGTGTTTTATGAGGTTCCATTGGTTTTCTTGTATATGCTGTCAGATTCGTTATTATTGTTTGTACATCCAAATTTCCGGAGAATATTTTAACAGCATTGGGTTCTTCATAAAAATTGATTTCTATAAAATTTTCATAGTATTCTTTAGCAAATTCTCTTACAAGAGTGGTCTTACCAACCTGTCTTGCACCAATGATACATAGCGCTTTTTTATTATCTTGTTTTTTCCATTCTATAAGTTTATCGTAAGCTTTTCGTTTCAGCATTAAACCATTCTCCTGTCTTGTTTATATAAATTGTAACATAATTTTATATTTTTTATCATTATTTTGTAACCTTTTTTGAATTGTATTTTAATATATTGTAACATTATTTCAAATTACTAGAATCATTTTGTATTGCAAAGAAATTGACATTAGTTTAAGACTCTGAGTAAACTGAATGAACTAGATTGTGTTAAATATGTAGAGTAGCCTTTGAGATATAGAAGAATAACTTCCTTTAATGTCAGCAATTAATGCTGACGTTTTTGATTGCCTTTCTGAAGTTTAAATGCGTTCTGTTTTCAATCATTAATCTTGTTGAAAAAAATAGGTATAGGACAAAGAAAAATATAAACCATTCCGATAAACAACCCAATCTTTTTAATGTCATAACTCTTATTGTATCTTGTCCTACTCTGTGATAGTGTGAATATAGATATTCAGAGTATAAATGTCTTAAACAAATCATACAGAGAGGTATTAAAAATGGAAAAAGAAGAATTAATGAATGCACTGAAAAACGTAGGTGAAAGTGCAGTTGACTCCGTTAAACATTCTTTATCGATAAAAAAGGTGGGTCTAATTCAAATCGATGAAGAAAATAAGATGTTCAAAATCGATTTGAATGGAAGTAACAGTTCTGCTATAAAAAAAGCTACTTGGGCTGTGTTTACTGGTGGCCTGTCATTGGCTGCAGAAGCTGCTTCAAAGGGTATCAAAAACATTGGCAACAGTTGGATTTCATTTGAAAAACTCGTCAGTTACGATTGTTATATCGACAATGAAAGGATTACATCTGGAGTAGGTGGAAGAGTAAGAATAGCTAAAGGAGTATCGGTCGGCAGTCATCAAAGAGTAAGTAAAAATGTAACTACTTCTTTAAAGTTTATGTTGAAAATTGATGATTTAAATTGTCCTTATATCGAAATCCCTATCATCAAAAAACCTTTATGTGGTAAAGATTTTGACAAAGCCATGAAGTTAAAAAATGAAACTGAGGCTGGACTTGAGTACATTATAAAAAATCAATAACATAGATTATCTTAATATATTGATATATTAATTAGAAATTTACTATTAAACAAGTAAGAGCCATTTACCATTTATAAGTGGCTCAATTTTAAATTGACAAGTACATAATTTTCAGGCTTCATAAATAACATTGAAAAATATTCACTTTCCATTCAAATTGATTATCTACAAAAAAGAGGTTCCATATCTTTGAAAAGCTAATCATATTAAGTTGTAATTTTAAAAGATATGCTTATTTTCACAGAATTGAGAATAATAACCAAAATCTATTTAATGTTAGAATTAGCAAATCTATCAATAAATAAAAAATGGTTTGGAATTTGACTTTTGAAGTAAAATAGAATGAATAGTTTTTTGTTCCTTTAATATTAAGGAGAACTGACACTTTTATTATATTTTTGTGAAGGTAAAGAGAAAGAACAAAAGTAAATTGACATATTAAAAATAATGTTATTCTCCATTACCTTGTCTAACAATATCTAACCTAATTGAACAATTTTGTATATAGAATATCCTGAGAGTTTCCCAATAAACTAGATATTTTTTATATTCCACCATTCGCCTTTAAATCCCATATCATCCAAGATTATATCTACTGATATCGAATTAATTTTGGTCCTTAAGCTTGCAATTCTTCCATTCACTCTATTGAAAGCAGTATTAAAATCTTCAGGAGTTAGCATCTTTTTGAAAACTATCATCAACGAAAACAAATCTTGTTTACCATAAGAATAATTGCCATCAGAAAGTCTAGGAATAGCCAATGCAGAATGAACATTATTATCCGAAATACTGGATGTTGCTTTAGAACAATATAGTCTTTCATCGTGTGCACATAAATTTCTATAAAAGGCTAATGTTTCTATATACGTTTTTAATTCTCTTTCCATTATATTCCAATAGTAGGACACTTCAATTCGTTCGTTTTGCTTCATTAGTTTATAAAAATTACTTAATCTGTTAAGCGGAAGAGCATTCACTAATACCCACAAAGGAATATAGCCATGATTTAATACATAGTGTTTAAGATAATCTTTGTGTTTTAGTGAATTACTAATGTCATTTTGGATTTTGCTTATTAATCTATAAATTGCAGTAGCACGTCTAGTAATCGTTGCTTCATTTCCATATGTATTTAATGTATCAAAATTTGAATATTTTAAATAACCATCGTGTCCGTGATATTTTGAAAATATATAGGAGATTTTTGATCTTAAAGTATTTTCGATTTTTAGTATATATTTAAAAACTATCTTGCGAATTTCCCTATCAAATTTATATAACTCATAGATTTCTTCTATCGTACATAAATCCAAGTAATTTTCTGGATCTGTATTTTTTAAAAAAGGAGCTTTATAGCCATTTATCAAGTTATAATAGTTTTCTCTTTCTAATAAATCTTTTGCAAAGTTATCATCTGAAATGGTAAGATTTCTTTCTTTTAAAATATCAATCTGTTCTTCAATAGTTTTAAAATCATGCATTTTCTATCCTCCATAACAACAAAAACCCTGGCCCACACGGGAAACCAGAGCTTTTCATGCTTATATTCTACCCGCTAAACATCGATTTTTCAATTAATTCATAGATCATGAAAAAAGTATTTTAGAACTTATTGTTCATGTTCTGATTCTTAATTTTTTATCTATGGTCTATATTTTTTAATTATTATGCCATTATAGGAAGTGCAAAATGTAAGAAAAATTCAACCAGACAAAATATAATAAGAAATTATACTAAATTCACTGATTGAAATCATTAATAAAACAAAAGAAAAGGGTGAATAATTTCATCCTTTTTTTAATTTAAAAAACATGTTTTATGAAAATTTTATGAATTATTTATGAATTTAATTTTTTAGCATTAAAAAAAGCCCTAAAAATAAGGCTTCCTATTCTTATGGTGGAGGTGAGGAGAGCGCGATTAAAACATATAACTCCCGTAATCACCTCTATTTTAAAGGATATTGACATTACCTATAGTTCCTAAAAAGTACTATATACGATTGAAACGGTATAGAGAATTAATCAAATGTTAGTCAAAAAAATTAAACTGAAACAAGCCTATAATAACCTGAACTCTTATGATAAAAATCATAATACTTTATTTTTTTGTAGAAATGATATTTCCAATCCATTTTAAACATCCAATCACAATTCCAATTATCCATATGAACAATAAAACATACATCACTTTAAATTGTGACAATAATTCATAATTCAAAAAATCCATCAATGGATTCATGATAACAGGTAATGGAATGGTTTTGGTAAATGGAAATTCAATTGGAAAAATCATTCTCAAACAAATTACGAGAACTAATACAAATAATAAATCAGCTCGAAATAAATGATAACTTTTTTCGTGTGTTAATATGAAACTGAAAAAAAGAATAAATAATAAAGAAACACACAAAGTTATAAATAAAGAAGAAATACTTATATTCATTATTTATCAGCTAATTCCTTTTTCTTTTGTGCAATTAATTTTTCCAGTTTCTCAATGGATTCAAAGTCATCATTGTTTTGAATAAAATGAAGTGTCAATTCTTCAAATGTTTCTTTCTTAATAAAAGAAGCTATATATTCCGATTCAGAAATACAGGGACTGTATAAACGAGCAATTGATTTTTTGTTTTTACCAATTCCTGATACTTCCACATATCCAATGGATAATAAATGCTGAAGAACCTGTGAAACTGTATAAATACTTAATCCCTCTGTCGTTTGTGCTATTTCATTTGCTGACATCTTATGATTCTCTTTCCATAAAATATCCATTACCTGGTTTTCTCTTTTTGTTAGTTGTATATATTCCATTGTACTCACTTTCTTACAGATTATAACAAAGTAAATATTTCTTTACAAGTTAACTCATTGACCCTTGTGTTTT
>NZ_JBJEEY010000128.1:0-7086 GCF_051873555.1 Floccifex sp.
GTTGAAACCCCCATACCTTTATTAAAAGATATGGGGGTTTGTCAACACTCTGAAAAGATGGATTATTTTCCATCTTTTATTTCTTGCATTTTTCGATCTAATTCCTGACAAATTTTGGAACAAACATAAAGTTCATCATCAATTTCATTTAATCTTTTTTGCGGTAAATCTTTTTTATATCGTATTTTATGTTCAAGACTTGCCCAGAAATCCATGGCAATGGTACGAAATTGTACTTCAACTTTTACCCATTTTTTTTCATTGGCTAAGAAAATCGGAATTTCAATAATTAAATGAAGAGAACGATATCCATTTGTCTTGGCATGCTGAATATAGTCTTTTTTTTCAATTAAACGAACGTCGTCTTGTTTTAAAAATAAATGAGCCAAATCATAGATGTCGTTTTCAAAGGAACAGATTACACGAACCCCGGCAATATCAAACAAATTTTCTTCCATAGATTCCACCGATAACTCTAAATTTCTTCGAATCAGTTTATTGATGATACTTTCTTCGTCTTTGATTCGAGTTTGAATGGATTCAATGGGATTGCGATCCGCTAAAATGGAAAAATTTTCACTTAGTACCTTAAATTTTGTTTCCACTTCCATAAGAGCACAACGATAATAAGACATACTTTGCTTCACTTTTTGTTCCATTTCTTGTTCAGTGACATTTGGGTTGTGTTTAACAAATTCTTCTGCAATATTCATTTTACTATCACCTGCAATTGCATTGTATCATAGAAAGATTATTTTTAAAATTGACATAAATGGTGTCAATATAAAAAATATTATATACTTGCGAACAGAAAATCTATGGTTCATGATATAATAAATCGCAGAGGTATTTATGAAAAAAGAAGAATTTGTCTTAGCATGTGCTAAATCGAATATACATTTAACAGATACACAAATCCATCAATTTGAATTGTATAAAACTCTATTATTGGAATGGAACCAGAAAATGAATTTAACAGCCATTGTAGAAGAAGAACAAATATGGGAAAAACATTTTTATGATTCCATCTATCCTTTTTTTCACACACCCATTCAAACGATGTGTGATGTAGGTGCGGGTGCAGGTTTTCCATCGATTCCAGTAAAAATTGTATTTAATGATATTCAATTAACAATCATTGAACCACTTCAAAAACGTTGTCGCTTTTTAGAAGAAGTAAAAAAACAATTAAAACTAGAAAACATAACAATTTTGTCTGCAAGAGCAGAAGATTATGCGAAAGAAAATCGAGAACAATTTGATGTTGTCAGTGCAAGAGCTGTAGCTCGTTTAAATGTATTATTAGAGCTTTGTATTCCTTTGGTAAAAGTCAATGGATTGATGATTGCTTTAAAAGGAAAAAACGGAAAACAGGAATTAGAAGAGGCAAGAGATGCTATTTCAATTTTAAATTTGGAAGTAGAAAAAGAAGAAGTGTTTCATTTAGATGATGAAGCCATGCGGATGAATTTTTATTTTCGAAAGAAAAAAAGTACGCCAAAAAAATATCCAAGAGCGTATGGACAAATAAAGAAAAAGCCATTGGGGGATTAGTATGGGAAAAATTGTCGCAATTTCAAATCAAAAAGGTGGCGTTGGAAAAACTACAACAGCTATCAATTTATCAAGTGGTCTTTCTTATATGCAAAAGAAAGTCTTATTAGTGGATTTAGATTCACAAGGAAATGCATCTACGGGTTTATCGGCAATCAAAGAACAAGGACAACCCACTATTTATTCTGTTTTATTTGATGGAGTAAATATTCAACAAGCTATTGTTCATTTACAAGCACCAAGTATTGATATTTTACCTGCCAATTTAACTTTAGCAGGTGCAGATTTATTGATGAATGAAATTCCAAATAAAGAATTGATTCTTAAAAACGTATTGGATCCAATCAAACACTTATATGACTACATTATCATTGACTGTCCACCATCACTTGGATTGTTAAATACTAATGCCTTAAGTGCAGCCGATAGCGTTTTAATTCCTGTACAATGTGAATATTATGCACTAGAAGGGGTAACACAGTTATTGATGACAATTCGACTGGTTCAAAAAACAAGCAATCCAAATTTAAAAATTGAAGGATTGGTTATGACGATGTATGATGTTCGAACAAAATTAAGCATGGAAGTATGTCAGGATGTTCGTCAGACTTTTGAAAAACTGGTTTATCAAACTAATATTTCAAGAAACATTAAATTATCGGAAGCACCAAGTCGAGGTGTCTCTATTTTTGAATATGATATCAATAGTTCAGGGGCAAAATCTTATGGTGACTTAACAAAAGAATTCGTAAAACGAAACGAGGGATCGTATGGAGAATAAAAAATTAGGAAAAGGGCTTTCTTCTATTTTTGGTCAAGATGTATCAAAAGTATTAGATGAAATTCAAAGAGGAGAAGTTAAAACAGAAAGTCAGGAACAAAAGAAAATCAATATTGAATTGATTCGTCCTAATCCTTATCAGCCACGAAAAGTATTTGATCCAGAATCTTTGAAAGAACTAAGTGATTCTATTTCACAACATGGAATTTTTACACCAATTCTAGTAAAAAAAAGCATTTCTGGATATGACTTAATTGCAGGAGAACGTCGTTTACGTGCGTCTAAGTTAGCAGGTTTAACAGAAATTCCGGCTATTATTGTGGATTTTGATGATCAGCAGATGATGGAAATTGCGCTTTTAGAAAACATTCAAAGAGAAAATCTGAATGTGATAGAAGAAGCTAAAGCCTATGAAAACTTATTGAACCGTTTTCAATATACACAAGAAGAATTAGCCCATCGTGTTGGAAAATCTAGAGAACACATTACCAATATTCTTCGCTTATTGAAACTTCCTTCACAGGTACAAGACTATGTTGTGAATAAAGAACTATCGATGGGACATGCACGTGCTTTACTGGCTTTAAAAGAAGAAGAAAAAATGGTGAATGTTGCCAAAAAAGCGATTGAGCAGAATTTATCGGTTCGTAAAGTAGAGCAATTGGTAAAAGATATAAATTCTCCAAAGAAAATTGAAAAAAATCCAGAGGATTTATATTTAAAAGAGGCAAAGACAAAATTAGAAGAATATTTTCAAACAAGTGTATCTCTTTCCATGCATTCGATTTCCATTCACATAGAAAATAAAGAAGACTTAAATCGAATTTTAGAATTGCTTCATCTAATAGAAGAGTAATTATTGCTCTTCTTTTTTATTTGAGTTTTATAAAACATAAGACTATAATAGATGAGCCTATAGAAGGGGATAAAAATGAACAAATTAAAATTCTTTATTTTATTAAATATGGGATTGTTTTTAACAGCTGCAGGTATAGCAATTTTTAAAACACCCAATCATTTTGCGTTTGGAGGAACATCTGGAATATCAATCATTTTAGCAACTTTATTTCCAAAATATAACGTAGGAAATTTTATGTGGCTTGTGAATGGAGTCCTAGTTGTTTTGGGACTTGTATTTTTGGGAATCAAAACTATGGGATGGACCATTTATTCTTCTTTTGCTCTTTCATTTTTTGTCAGTGCCATTGAAAAAATTATTGTATTAACGGCTCCATTAACCAATGATACATTTTTAGAACTCTGGTTTGCCGTGATTCTACCAGCTATAGGAAGTGCCATTGTATTCAATGTAGGCGCATCAACAGGGGGAACCGACATTATTGCGATGATTTTACATAAATATACATCATTGGAAATTGGAAAAGCCTTAATGGCATCGGATGCCTTGATTGTATTCATTGCTGCTTATTTATTTGGACCAAAAACAGGTTTATATTGCGTACTGGGAATGGTATTAAAGTGCACATTAGTGGATACCGTTATTGAAAGCTTTAATCTTAGAAAAGTATGTACCGTGGTAACCGAAAATCCAGAACCCATTCAAAATTTTATTATTGATACTTTGAATCGTTCAGCAACTATTGAAGATGCCATCGGTGCTTATAGTCAAAGACAAAAAACGATTTTAATTACAGTTTTAACAAAAAGAGAAGCTATGTTACTTCGTAATTTTATTCATCAAAATGATAAAATGGCTTTTATTACTATTGTGAATAGTTCTGAAATCATTGGAAAAGGTTTCAGAGGAGCTATATAAAAAATTTTTCTTTTTTTCTTTCTTGTTTTATAATGGAACATATTGCGAAGAAAAAAGAAAAGAAGCGCCAGGACTTGTAAAAGTTGACGAGGACCAGATTAATCGAAAGATTCGGCGGATGATCTGGAGGCTTGATACAGTCTTTAGTAAATGACAAAACCGATTTGTGAAAATCGAACAAATTCATTGAGTATCCTTCGCAATTATTTTGTGGAGGTATTTTTTTATGTGTGGAATTGTAGGTTTTAATGGAAACCAGCAAGCGGCTCCAATTTTATTAGAAGGACTCTCAAAATTGGAATACCGTGGTTATGATTCAGCTGGAATTGCAGTTCGTAACCAAAATCATTTAGAAATTGTCAAAGCCAAAGGACGATTAAAGTCTTTAATGGAAAAGACAAACGAGGGACAAAGTGTCATTGGAACATGTGGAATCGGTCATACACGCTGGGCAACACATGGAGAACCCAGTGAAGACAATGCCCACCCGCATATGTCTTTTCATGATCAAGTGGTAACGGTTCATAATGGAATAATTGAAAATTACCAGGAATTAAAGGATCGATTAATTAAAGAAGGCTATGTGTTTTATTCACAAACAGACACAGAAGTTGCTACGAATTTAATTGACTTTTATTACTACCAAACCAAAGATCCTTTACAAGCTTTATCCCAGGCCATGATGCGTATTCGTGGTTCTTATGCCTTAGCTGTCTTATTTCAAGACTATGAAGAAAAGATTTTTGTTGCCAGAAAAGATAGTCCCATGATTCTAGGAATCGCAAACAATGAGTCATATGTAGCCAGTGATGTTCCGGCAATTTTAAAATATACAAGAAATGTATATTATATTGGAAACCAGGAAATGGCTTGTTTAGAAAAAGGAAGTATTTGTTTCTATAATTTAGATGGCGAAGAAATTGAAAAAGAGTGTGCTGAAATTCAATGGGATGCTCAAGCAGCTGAAAAAGGTGGCTACCAACATTTCATGATGAAAGAAATCCATGAACAGCCAAAAGCCGTTGAAGACACTTTAAATAGCATCATCAAAGACAATGCCATTGTATTAGATGCTTTAAATGGACTAGACATTGAATCCATTTCTCAAATTCATTTTGTTGCCTGTGGATCGGCCTGGCATGTCAGTATGGCTTGTCAATATATTATGGAAGACCTTACAAAGATTCCTGTTCGAGTAGAACTCGCCAGTGAATTTCGATATCGAAATCCCATTTTAAAAGAAAACGACTTAGTGATTATTATTTCTCAATCCGGAGAAACCGCTGATAGTTTGGCAGCTTTACGATTGGCTAAAGAAAAAGGTATACCAACATTAGCTATTGTCAATGTATTAGGTTCATCGATTGCCAGAGAAGCCGATTATGTTTTATATACACTGGCTGGACCTGAAATCTCTGTTGCCACTACAAAAGCATATAGTGCACAATTAATTATTGGCTATATTTTAGCTATTGAAATAGCTAAAATTCATCATCAAATCAATGAAGAACAATATATCTATTATATCCAAGAATTATTATCACTTCCTAAAAAAATGGAAAGAGTACTAGAAGATAAAGAACGTCTTCAATGGTTTGCGTCTAAATATTCCAATGCCAAAGATGTATTCTTTATTGGAAGAGGACTGGATTATGCGATTAGTTTAGAAGGAAGTCTTAAATTAAAAGAAATCAGTTATATTCATTCTGAAGCCTATGCAGCAGGGGAATTAAAACACGGAGCTATTTCTTTAATTGAAGATGGAACACTTCTAATTGGAGTTTGTACACAAGCTGGTTTATATGAAAAAACAATGAGTAATATGGTGGAATGTAAATCAAGAGGGGCTTATTTAATGGCCGTTGCGCCTTATGGATACTATCAAATCGAAGACACAGCCAACTTTGTGACTTATGTACCACGAGTAGACGAACACTTTATAGGAAGCTTAGCTGTCATTCCTTTACAATTATTGGCTTATTATTTAAGTGTATCCAAGGGATTGGATGTCGATAAACCAAGAAATCTGGCAAAATCAGTAACGGTAGAATAAATGAAAATTGCGATTTTAGAAGATACTTATTATTTTCAAAATAAAATTAGAAACTATATTCCAAAAGAACATATAGTTCATATATATTCAAATATTGAAGAATACAATCAAAGTCATATTTATTATGATTTATTATTGCTGGACATAAAATTGAATCAGGATAATGGAATTGAATATATTCGA
This sequence comes from Floccifex sp., assembly GCF_051873555.1. Taxonomy (GTDB): domain Bacteria; phylum Bacillota_I; class Bacilli_A; order Erysipelotrichales; family Erysipelotrichaceae; genus Floccifex. The sequence continues at coordinate 6,349 of NZ_JBJEEY010000128.1, forward strand.
AAAAATGCACATAAACAAATGTATATTGTCTATCTTTCCAATTATGAAGAATATATGATTGATACTTTTGATACAAATGTATTAGGATTTATTCCAAAAAATAAAATAGATAATCTTCTGGAATCAAAAATACAATGGGTACAAACAAAAATCCAGAGACAAAATCAAATTATTTTATCTGTTCCAGGTGAAAAAATCATTTTGAAAGAAAATGATATTTTATTGTTTTATGTACAAGAAGGAAATATATTTGTTGTATTAGAAAACAAAGAGAAATATCGTTTAGTTTATGAAACACTCAAGGAAGTACAAACAATGGTATCAAATTCTTTTCTTCGAGTGAAATCGAATTGTATTGTGAATGGAACAAAAATAAAAAAATTAGATATATCAAATCATGTGATTGATTTGGATGAACAAATCAAAATACGAGTGAGTAAAAGAAAGTGGAAAGAAATCAAAAATAAATATATTGAATTAAAAATGGATATATAGTTATGGAAAAATTAGGGTTTGTACTTGGAATTGTTTTATATTTTATATTGGATGGATTAAAGATATCTAAAATCATAACGGTTTTTATTTCGATTTTGATTGGATGGATTGTATATCTGTATATAAAATATTATCAATTGAAAGTAAATATGAATCATACAAATCAATGGATTTCAATGACAAATCAATCTATAAGCAATAAGAAGAGTACGCCGTCCTCACAGGGCGGTGGTGAATTCAGCG
>NZ_JBJEEY010000129.1:0-1543 GCF_051873555.1 Floccifex sp.
TTATTCAAATTTCAATCTTCTCATACCGAGTTTTTCATAAATTTTTTACACTACCTTGTTCTAAAATACTATCAATTCCTTCTTGAACATCTAAAGACAAAAAAGCCGTTTCATTCATATCCATTTTTTCCAGCAAATTCGAATGAAGAAATCTTCGCATAAATATACCTGTAGAACAATTCAATTCCACTGATTTTTCAAATAATTTTCCCTGATATTCAGCCAGCAACAATCCATTATAATCAAATTCTCTCATTTTAACAATTCCTCTATATATAAACCATTTTTATATTCTCTTTTTGATAATTTAAGTTTTGTATCCATTTCATAGCTTCTTTCAATCAATTTATTTCTACAATCTTGACGCTCTGGCATGGATATATAGTATTTTTCAATTGATTTTAATTGTTGAAGTGTATTTGTCAATCTAAAATTGAGCCATAATATTTTATTAAGTGTGAAAAAATAATAAAACACACAGAGAGCAACATCGATCAATTGAAGAAACCTTCAAAAACCAGTTTAATTTGAATCAACACTTTCGATTTATTTTCTGTATTCAAAGATGAAACAGCTCTATTGGTACTTCTAGTTGATTTGTCCTTAAGATGTGTTATCTCTTCTATTGTATTATTTTTGTTTGACATCATTATTTTAAAACATCAGACGTCAGTTTAGTTATTCTGTCATTTATTGTACCATTATCTTGTATGATATTTCTATTTTCTCGTAAACTCCATAGCAAAAATAATTGTTTTTGTTAATGTAATTTACAGATAAAGAAGATAAGTCACATAAAGGCACAATGAGAATGTCAAAAAGCAGGATAGGAATGATCCAGACTAATACACCTGGGGATATTGTGTAAGACGAATAGCTATACGAATTGAACACATGGCCGTATGCAACAGTAGAAAAACACTTTCCTCTAAAATTTTCAAAATATAGGCGGGGTAATTCAACTGAAAGTGGAAATTTATACTTAGAATTTGTTAAAATTTTCATTAATAAATTCTATTATTTCTTCTTTAGAGGACCATTTTTTTGTTTTTTCTATTTCATTTATAAGAATATCTTTATTTCTTTTTAATTGCCAAATGGAATAATTTGACGATTTATTTGATTCACTATTTTTCTGTTTAAAGTAAAAGAACATTTTTTATCTGTATTTATTTTTCGTTTGTTTTGAGGAGAAGGAATAAATTTATATTTGAATTCATTAAAAGATTTGGCAGATATTCTTTCAAATTTTTTTATTTCAATATAATTTCCAAATTTACATTTTTCCCCATTATCAACAATTACAGAATTAAAAGTGAAATAATTGTCTGTATCATCTCCGTAAATACCTATATATCCAATTTTTTGACTGTCTTTATCTAATACTTTTACTTGAAGATAATTTGCTTTAAAATTACCATTTTGTGAATTTCTATAAATTTTAATGTTGTAATTTCCACAATTTAAATAATTAAATAATTCAATGAATTGTATTTGTTAATTTAAATGTGAGCCACTTTTGGTTGAATTATCAATCGAAAAA
>NZ_JBJEEY010000130.1:0-6896 GCF_051873555.1 Floccifex sp.
GTAATGCGTTCTATTTTTTCTTTGGCTTCAAATAATTTAAATAAAATAGGTGTTGTAATGTAATAAGGAAGATTAGAAGCAAAGACTACGTTCTGATTGTCTTTTCGATATGTTTGAATTACTTGATCGACATCTACTTTTAAAAAATCTTGTAGAATAACTTGAAGATGATCAAAACCAATTTCATTTTCTAAGACCTCAGGAAGTCTTTCATCAATTTCAAAGGCAATAACCTGATTGCTTTGTTGGCATAAACACTGTGTCAATGCCCCAATACCTGGACCAATTTCAAAAACAAGTTCATTTGGATCATGAATCGCAGCCTGGGCAATTTTTTGAACAACTTTTGGTTCAATAATAAAATTTTGTCCATATGTTTTCTTGGTAAATACATTATATTTTTCTTGTATTTCTTTTGTTTTTTTAATTGTCGCAATCATGTAATTTATCCTCAATTTCTTTTTTTGAAATCTTCATTCCATTTAATCGTTTAAAACATGTTTTTCCGTTACACGGTCCAATATGAAAGATTTCACATACTTTATATCGTCTGGCTTTATCTCTTATTAATCCTAATTCTATAAATTCCTCAAAAGAAAGACTTTCTTCTTCATTTGAAAAGGTGACACAATGCGACAAAGAATCCCATAAATCCTTTTCACAGGCATGTTCAACACCAACTTTCTTTTCCGTTTTTGCCTTTTCTTTCTGAATAAAAGCATTTTTACAACCCGGAACTCTTTCATTGATTTGACGACGAATATGTTCTCCTGGTGAATCCGGATCGGTAAAGACAATTATGCCTCTTCTTTTCTGGGCTTGTTCAATGCGTTGCAGCGTTATTTCATTGATTTGGTCTCCCCCTGTTTCAATGGTATCACATTGAAAATAAGATTGAAGTGTATTGGTATCATTTTTTCCTTCTACGACTATAATTTCTTTGATTTTTTTATTCTTCTCCATATGTAAACCCTTCTCCATGTACTTCATTGACATTATTGACAATCACAAAAGCCGATGGATCCAAGCTCTTTACTTTTGTCTCTAGAATGGCTAAATGTTTTTGTTTAATGACACACATTAAAACAGGATGATATTCTTGTGTATAGCCCCCAATACCGTCTAATATTGTCACACCTCGTCCAAATTCATTGACAATGAAATCACGGATTTCAATCCATTTTCTGGAAATAATCATGACATTCATCGCTTTTTGGGTTCCTAATAAAACGGTTCGATTAATGGCAGCACTTCCTGTAAATACAGACAAAATTCCAATTAAAGCTGGTTGTAAACCATGGGTCATCAAACCTAATAAAATTGTACAAATATCCACTAAGGCCACTGAATCCCCTGAAGATAAGGGTGTATATTTATGCAAAATCAAAGCCGGAATATCCATTCCTCCTGTACTGGCGTTTTCTCGAAAACAAAGACCTAAGCCTATGCCACTGATCAGTCCGCCATAAATTGAAGCTAGATAGGGTTCCATTATAAATGTATTTTCTGGAAAGGTTGAATAAATAAAAGAAAATAAAGAAACACCTACAGGATATACAAAAGTAGACAACAATGTTCGCAGTGCAAATTTTTTTCCTAAGAAAATGGCTCCCACTATGAAGAGTCCATACGTTAAAATGTTAATTAATATAACAGGATTAATGGGAATAATGGGATAAATCGCAATCGCAATTCCGGCAACGCCTCCTGTTAAAATATTATTAGGCAATATAAAAAAAGACACAGATGCGGCTACTAATAAGTTTCCTAAAATAATGAGAATTGTTGATAATATACCATTGTTTTTCATCATTTTTTAACCTCCGTACCAAAGAGATTATATCATTAATTCAAAAATGGTGGTATTCTTATGATAAGAGAAAGAAAGGAGAAACTACATGTCTACGCCTCATAATCAAGCACAAAAAGGAGATATCGCATCGGTTGTTTTAATGCCAGGGGATCCGTTACGTGCCAAATATATTGCGGAAAATTTTTTAGAAAATCCAGTTTGTTTCAATACCGTTCGAAACATGTTTGGATATACAGGAACTTATAAAGGACATAAAATATCTGTAATGGGATCGGGAATGGGTATGCCAAGCATTGGTATTTATTCATATGAATTATATACACAATATGATGTAGATACGATAATTCGTATTGGATCGGCTGGAGGATTTACACCCGATTTAAAATTATTTGATGTTACATTGGTTGAAAGCTCATATTCCAGATCCAGTTATGCTCTTGTACAATCCAATGACCCAGATACAATTCAATATCCAGATAGTCAATTAAATCAAAAAATCATGGACTGTGCGCATCAATTAAACATTCCAATTAAACCGGTTCGCATTCATTCTTCCGATGTTTTCTATTGCCAAGATGATTCTTGCACAAAAGATGCCATGGCGCATGGATGTAAAGCTGTTGAAATGGAAAGTTTTGCACTTTTCCATAACGCAAAAGTATTAGGCAAAAAAGCTGCTACAATTTGTACAATATCAGATTCCATTGCCTTTGAAGAAATCACAACCCCTCAACAAAGAGAACAGTGCTTCAATGACATGATGAAAATTGCTTTAGAAGCCAGTATATAAAAAGAGCTGAAATCAGGCTCTTTTTTAGTTTAGGAATATATGCATCAAAAAACAAACCAGTCCAGTAACAATTGCACTAATTAATACTTTTAATACATTTTGATAGGGGCGTTTTCCTGCTTCCACTGCTTTATGGAGTTCATCTAATTTTTTTCCTTCACAAAATTCGACGATTTCTTTATATGTTTGTATATCATTTTCTTTTTTGATTTTTTCAACCTTCAATGCCCAGAACATTGTAATCGCAAATAAAATTCCATATGGAATCAACGTTAACCACTCTAGCCACATGAACAAAGGTACAGCTGATAAAATCAAAGTCATAAGATGAATCGCATAAATAGTACTATAACGATTGAGCATTTTCACTTCTTGTTCATTTACCATTTCTTTCATTGTTTCTATGTCTCCTTTTATCAATTGATCAAGAGAAACATCAAATAATGAACTCAGAAGCAATAAACTATGAATATCTGGATAACTCTTACCTGTTTCCCAATTTGAAATGGTTTGCCTTGTCACATATATTTTTTCAGCTAATTGTTCTTGTGACAAATTCAAATTTGTTCGATATTTTTTTATTTGCGTATTCAGTTCCATATCTTGTCTCCCTTGAACAATTCTAAGCATAGTCACAATTTTGGTTTTTGTCTGTCAAATGTATTTGACAATACAAAAAAAAGCGTAAAATATACGCTTTACATTAAACTGATTCCTTTAGAAGTACCAATTCGATTGGCTCCAGCAGCAATCATATCATCCATATCTTGTGGACTGCGAACCCCACCAGCAGCTTTAATCAAAGCTTGATTTCCAACGGCTTGTTTCATGACTTCTACGACATGAACATTAGCACCTGCACTATTAAATCCAGTTGAAGTTTTCACAAAATCAGCTTTGGCTTCTACACATAATTTTGAAACACGTGTAATTTCTTCATCTGTCAATAAACAAGTTTCAATTATGACTTTGACTGTTTTATCACCTGAAGCTTGAACAACAGCTTTGATGTCTTCTAAAACAGCTTCATCATTTCCGGCTTTTAATTCTCCGATATTGATGACCATATCCACTTCATCGGCACCGTTTTCAATGGCTTCTTTTGTTTCGAATGCTTTAACCTTAGATGTATTGGCACCTAATGGAAACCCAATAACAGTACATACCATGACATCACTGTCTTTTAATAACTCAGCGCAATAAGAAACCCAGTAAGGATTAACACAAACACTGGCAAAATCATATTCAATGGCTTCTTTGCATAATTTTTCAATTTGATCTTTTGTAGATTCTGGTTTTAATAACGTATGATCGATGTATTTACTTCTTTTCATAAAGTCCTCCTGAACATCTGCTACATTCATTATAGCTTCTCAATTCTTTTATCTCAAATACAATCCTTTGCACATTCTGACATTCATTTTGTCAAATAAATAGATATAATAAATACAGGTGATATATATGAAAACAATACTTGTTCCTTCTTCTTTACATTTAATGATGTATCAATATTTATTAAAGTCAAATGATTATTTATTAGATGTACAACTTTTGTCTTTAAATTCTTTTGTGTATGAAAACAAAGAAAAAGAATTGGATATTTTATATCAGTTTCAACAAAAAAAAGAATATATTTCAAAATCAAATTCGTATTATACAAGCTTTGATGATTTTACTTTTTTAAAAGACTGTTTAAATTTTATTCGTTTTTGTAAAATATATGAAATTCATTCTTTTCCAATGCAAAATCAAAAAGAAAAAGACTTAAAAGAAATATTAGATTGTTTATATGACATTGATTTAAAAGAAAATCACAAAAAAGATGAATTCGATGCCAAAAATATCTGGATTCTTTCTCTTCCTTTTTCAGATGTAGAAATGATCTGGATTCATAAATTAATTCAAAAAGGAGCCCATTACTTTGAAACAAAACCCAATGAATATATTTCGTATACTTCTTGTTCCAATTCACGAAAAGAAGCACAATGGATTTGTGAACAAATTATAGATTTAAATTTAGATGCATCGGATTGTATGATTTGTACCAATACAGAAAGTGAAAACCAGGTATTAGCACAAATGCTGGATTGTTTTAAAATTCCATATACATTTTTAAATCCAGTATCCAGCAGCTCCATTGTTCGTGAATTTTATTTAATGTTTCAATGGATTCTTCAACACGATTTATCTTCTTTTCTGGATATGATTCAAATGGTATTTCCAGAAGATTATTCTTATTTATATACATATTATATTGCTTTTCCATCTGCTTTTTTAAATGAAGATCATCACTTAGATTCTATCATTTATCAAAGAAATAATTTAATTGATGAAGTGGATTTTAATTATGTAATGGAAGCATATCAAAAGACTCAACAATGGATTGTTCAACATTCTTCTATTTTTTCTTTAACTGTATTTGATATAGAAAATATTTCGCAAATGATTCAGAATCGTCATCCTTTTTATAATGAAGACGACATCCAGGCTTTTCAGCAAGTATTGGATTTATATCAACAGGCTTTGCCTTATTTAGAAAATCCATCTTTATTTCTTCAAAACTTGGAAAATTGTCATATTGTTCAATCCCCAAAAGAAATAACTGGAGTTTGTATTGGTTCTTTAAAAAATTGCAACGGATTAAGAGCTCATACTTTTATCATGGGCGCTCATACAAAAAACTTTCCGAATGTTAAGATTCATACCAATATATTTAATGAAGATTATATTCGTCATATGTCTTTGCCTTCTTTACAAAGTCGTTTATCCTTTCAATTGAATGCATTAAAACAAACATTAAACCATTGTCAATTCCTTTATATTTCCTATCCTCAATCCGATTATGAAGGAAAAAATTATGAACCAAGTCCTGAAATCAAAGACTGGTTTGGAATTGATGCTAAGTTTATCAATCCAAAAGAGAGTTCTGTTTTTGAAAAAATGAAAATGGAAATATCAGAGAATCAGGCAGAGAAATTATTTTTTTCAAAAAATCGTTTCAGTGTTTCTTTACTGGAAAGCTTTGCGCGTTGTCCTTTTTCTCATTATTTATCATATGGATTGAATCTTAGACAGCCTCAGAATTGGACGGACATTACTACAAAAGGTACGATTCTTCATTCTATACTTGAAAAAATAACGCATACTTATCAAAAAGAATATGTTTCTATTTCTAAAAGTGATATTGAAGCTTTTGTTTTACAAGAATTTGATTTTTTATTGTTAGTATATCCAAATCAAAAAAGATGGGTAAATCAACAAGTACTGGATTATGCTAAACAAGTGGAATTAATTCTAGATCAGTTACAGGAATTTGAAAAAAACTGGCATATGTCCATTCACAAACAAGAATATCGCATTCAAAAAGAATGGAACTTTGATGGATTGACTCTTTCTTTTGTGGGCTATGTCGATCGTATTGATACATCAAATACAAGTTTTTGTATCTTTGATTATAAATCCAGTAAAAAAGAATTGAAATTGGATCGATTTCAATCGGGTTTATCTTTACAATTGTTGACATATACCATTTATATACAAGAAAAAACAAATTTACATCCTGTTGGTTGTTTCTATATTTCTATGCGCTCGCCTTTTATTCAAGATGAAGCCTGCCAGATTTCTTATCCAAAAGAAAATCATAAATTAGGTTATGTTACATTTTCAAATGGAAATCAATTAAATGCTTATAATCAACAAAAAATGATTTGTGGATGGTCTTTTGATGGGTTTGAAAATTATATAGACGATGATTCTCAGATTTCAATTCCCAGAAAGCATTTGTCTTATATGGAATGCAAAGACCAATGGAATCAAATTATTAATGGTTTATTAACAGACATGAAAAAAGGAGACATTACCAGTCATCATGTACAAAACGCATGTTCGCTTTGTTCGTTTATGCGGATTTGTCGAAACAATCGAATGGAAGTAGATCCTAAAAATTATATTGAGGAGGAACAATAATGCCTTTTTCATCAGCTCAATTAAAAGCAATACAAATACGAGACCACAACGTCATTGTTTCTGCCAGTGCCGGAAGCGGAAAAACAAGTGTTTTAGTTGAACGTCTTTCTTCTTTAGTCATCCAAGATCATATGTCAATTGATTCAATTTTAGCTATGACTTTTACCAATGATGCTGCAGCGGAAATGAAAGCTCGTTTAAAAAAAGATTTACAAAGTAAGCCAAAAGATGATTATATTTCCAATCAATTGACGTTACTGGAAACTGCTTCAATTTGTACCATTGATAGTTTTTGTCAAAATTTAGTGAAAACATATTATTATAAAA
>NZ_JBJEEY010000131.1:0-35335 GCF_051873555.1 Floccifex sp.
ATTTTTTTCTTCAGTTCTATTATTTTTTTGATTTTTAACTTAATGACATTGCAATCTTTAGGGGCTTGTACCGATGCAACACATGGAATGACATTATCTGCTGTTTCATTGCCTTATTATAAATATATTCTTCCTTATGGGCTTTCAAAATTTGTTCGTTTTGCCAAAAACGTATGGAATATTGATGAAAACAATAAAACGGATAAACAAATCGCATGGGAAGGATTACAAGCGATGGAAGACTGGATGAAAGACTTGGGCTTAGTATTAAAGAGTTCTCAATTAGGTGCAACAGAAGAAATGATTCCTGACTTGGTAAATGGAACATTTATTATGGATGGTGGATATAAAGTATTAAATAGAAAGGAAATTGAATATATTTTCAAAGAGAGTCTATAGAAATAATAATTGCCTATTTAACGGGTAGGTAATATAATAAATTCCATGAACAAAAAAATCATTCAAACTGCTTTTATTAAATCTCTACCCATTCTATGCAGCTATATATTTGTTGGAATGGCCTATGGACTTATGATGAATGAAGCCGGCTTTACCTGGTGGCATACAATTTTAATTAGCTTTTTAATTTATACGGGAGCCTTTCAATTTGTATTGATTCCCTTTCTGCAAACAGGAACCCCATTAGTCACTGTATGTCTCAGTGCTCTTTTGATTAACAGTCGCCAATTGTTTTATAGTCTGACTTTTGTAGATGAATTCAATGCGATGGGCAAAAAGAAACTTTATATGATTCATACTCTAACCGATGAGACCTTTGCCATAAATTGTACCTTATCGGATGAAAACAAAAAAGATATTATGTTCTGGATTGCGTTTTTATCAAGGTGTTACTGGATGACAGGAGGTTTACTTGGAAGTGTCATTGGAAATTTGATTCCATGGAATTTAGAAGGCATTGATTTTTGTATGAGTGCTTTATTTATTATTATTCTGATGGATCAATGTCAAAATATTGAAAATAAGAAAATTGCTGGAATTGGACTTATCGTTGGTCTAGTATGTTTACTGATTTTTGGAGCCAATCAATTTATGTTACCAAGTCTAATTTTGATATCTTGCTGGATGGTTTTTAGAAGCTGGAGTAAAGCATGATGTATGTGACAATTCTTATTTGTGCACTCATTACATTTTTTTTGCGTGCCTTTCCTTTTCTATGTTTTCGAAAAAAAGAAATGCCTTTGTGGCTTTCTTTACTGTCAAAGCAATTACCTCCGGCTATTATGTCTATTTTGGTTCTATATTGTTTGAAAGAATTTGTACATTTCTCTTCTGCAGGTATATCGCAAGGATTAGCTGCTATTGTTGTAATTATTTCTTATAAATGGAAACACAATACTTTTTTTAGTATTTTTTTGGGTACAATTTGTCATATGTTATTCCTTCATTTGATATAATACAAATGGAGGAATTTTTATGTTCTATGATCAAATACTAGAAGCATCAAATTATATACAATCGAAAGTCAATCGAAAACCAGTAATCGCCATTGTTTTAGGTTCAGGTTTAGGCGCTATTGTAGATTCTTTAGAAAATAAAGAAGAAATATCTTATGCATCCATTCCCTATTTTCCTTGTTCAAATATTGAAGGCCATAAAGACCAGCTTGTATTTGGAAACCTGAAAGGAAAAGAAATTGTTTGCATGCAAGGTCGTTTTCATTATTATGAAGGCTTTACAATGCGTCAATTATCCTTTCCAATTTATGTACTCCGTCAATTAGGTGTTCAAGACTTAATTGTGACCAATGCATGCGGAGGCATTAATGAATCCTTTCAACCGGGGGATTTGATGATTATTGAAGACTATATTAATTTACTGGGAGACAATCCATTAATAGGGGATAACGATGAACGCTTGGGACCTCGTTTTCCTGATATGTCTCAGCCATATAATCTAGAATGCATTGCATTGGCAAAAGAAGTTGCTAAACAATTATCTATTCCTTATCAAACGGGAGTATATGCTTTATTTAATGGACCGTGTTATGAAACGGCCGCTGAAATTAAAGCTTATAAAGTACTAGGCGCCGATGCGGTAGGCATGTCAACGGTACCAGAAACCATTGTGGCTAATTATTTAGGCATGCGTGTATTAGGAATTGCCTGTATCACCAATATGGCAACAGGAATCTCTAAAGTAAAACATTCCCATGAAAAAGTAGTTGAAGTAGCAAATCAAAGTAGTCAGCAATTGTGTCAATGGATACAATCTATGATAGAAAACTGGAAATAAGATGATACTGTTTTTATTTTTCATGACAGAACTGACTCCTGTTTTCATTTTGGTGATTGGTTATTTGTTTCGAAATCATTATCCAAAAGAAATCAATTCTCTTATTGGATATCGTACAAGACGTTCGATGATGAATGAAGACACATGGAATTTTGCCAATCAAAGTATGTCTGTTTTATTTATTATTTGGGGTTGGTTTTTATTATTTGTGACAATTGGATTAGATATATTGTTTTATAAACAAATAGAAGCAATGAGTATGGTTATTGTTTTTATGCAATTGATTCCATTATTTATTTGTATTATACAAGTCGAAAAGAAATTAAAAGAAACATTTGATGAAGATGGAAAAAGGAGGTTCAAATGAATCCAGTTCTTGAAAACCAGATTATTTATTCTATTTATGTTCGAAATCATACCTTGGAAGGAACTTTTCAATCTATTGAAAAAGATTTAGATCGAATTAAGGATTTAGGAGTGGACATTTTATGGTTTTTACCGATTCATCCCATTGGAAATAAAGGAAAAAAAGGAAATTTAGGATGTCCTTATTCTATTCAAGACTATCGAAGTGTCAATCCATTGTATGGAACTCTTGAAGATTTTAAACATTTAGTTGATGAAATCCATAAAAAAGATATGAAATGTATTATTGATGTAGTTTATAATCACACATCTAGAGATTCAAAATTATTAAAAGAACATCCAGAATATTTTTATCGAAATGAAAAACATGAATTTGGAAATAAAATTGATGATTGGAGCGATGTCTATGATTTAGACTACAATAATAAAGATTTATGGGTTTATCAAATTGATACACTTAAACAATGGGCCAAAATAGTAGATGGCTTTCGCTGTGATGTAGCTTCCTTTGTTCCATTATCTTTCTGGAAAGAAGCTGTTAAACAAGTAAAAACTGTTAATCCGGATTGTATCTGGTTAGCAGAAAGTGTACATTCTTCTTTTGGTCAGGAAGCCAGAAAAAGAGGCATTTATTCAGAATATGATGTGAATTTATTCGAAGCTTTTGATATAGAATATGAATATGATATTCGTGAAGTTTTAGAATTGTATTTAGAAGGAAAATGTGATTGTACAAATTATGCCAATGCATTGAATTTTCAGGAAATGTTTTATCCGAAACCTTATAATAAAATGCGTTTTTTAGAAAATCATGACACAAAACGAATTATTGAATATGTCAAAGATGAATGTCCTTTGATTAACTATACTTCTTTATTTTATTTCTTAAAAGGAACAACATTATTAAATGCCGGACAAGAATTTGTGGATGATCATACACCTAGTTTATTTGAAAAAGAACCGATTCAAAGAAATACCAATAAAAATATTAGTGGTTTATTAAAGCGATTAAGTGAAATTAAACATAATATATTGTCGTTTGATGATTATTTTGAAGCTAAGGCTTATAAAGATATATTAGTTTGTACAAGAGAAAATAAATTTGCGAAAAAAGTGGGTGTCTTTAGTTTAAAAGGACAAGAAGGAGATGTTTTTGTGGATTTAGAAAATGGAGTTTATGTCAATGAAATTGATGGGCAACCTGTATTTGTTGTTTCAAATAAACTTCATTGTGATGGATGGCCAATCATTGTTTCGAAAAAGAAAGGAAACTGAGAATGGAATTAACAAAAATCATTTGTCCGAAGTGTCAGCATAAAAATACAAATAAAACATATAAACAAATTGGAAATGAGTTGAAGGAAAAAGTATTGGATCGTACTTTGTTTCGATTTAAATGCCGTCAATGCGGATACCAGGCTTTATTGGATTATAGTCTTCAATACCAGGACGATGAAAAGAAAATATTGATTTATTATGTCACTAGTCAGGAAGAACTCGATGAAGTGATGGATTTATTAGAAGATGAAAGTGTTATTTCTGATACTAAAGACTATCTTTGTCGAGTGGTTTGTTGTCAGGAAGATTTAATCGAAAAAATTAAATGCTTTGATTTGGGATTGGATGATCGCATTATTGAAATTATTAAAGTCTTGTTTTATAAAAAAATTCAAAATAAATATTCCATTGATGCGATTCGTTTCTTTGAAGATTACAAATTAAAGTTTTATTATCAGGAATTTGAACAAGCTCAAGTTCAATTTGATGAAAATTTATATCAATCTGTAAAGAAACAATATCCGAATTTAAGTCAGGATGTTCGAATTGATTTTGATTGGGCCATAAGCCAGATGACGAAATGACATATTTATTTCTAGCTATTGTTTCAAGTGCCTCGATTTCCGTTTTTATGCGAATATCAAGGTCATATGTGAACAATGAAATGGGATTGCTGGCTATAAATTATCTGATTTGTATTTTCTGTGCAAGTCTTTATATAAAAGATTTTTCTATTTCTTCTTCTAGTTTTTTAGGCTTTATCAATGGATTTTTTTACTGGATCAGTTTTGTGCTATTCAATCAAAGTATTCAAAGAAACGGATTGATATTGAGTTCTACTTTTCAAAAACTAGGTATACTTATTCCAACTTTAATTACGATTTGTGTATTCAAAGAATTGAATTCCTGGATTCAATTACTTGGTGTTTTTTTATCGATTTTATGTATTTTTATATTACAAAGCCCATCCGAAGAACAAAATATTCATTCTCTTTCTTTGTTGTGTTTGTTGCTTATTTTTAACGGAAGTGGCGATGCTATGGCTAAAATTTTTGAAAGAGTGGGACAAAATGAAAATGTTTTTTTATGGATTACATTTGTCGTCGCCTTTTTCTTGTGTTTTCTTTCAAATAAAACAGAAATCACAAAATATGAAATTGGTTTTGGCGTTTTGATTGGAATTCCAAATTATTTTTCAGCAAAATTTTTATTGAAATCTTTGTATACGTTACCTGCTTTGATTGTATATCCATCGTATAGTGTATTTACAGTTTTTTTGGTTTCTTGTTTTGGTGTATTCATATTCAAAGAAAAGATTTCAAAGAAACAATTTGGTGTTTTGATTGGATTTTTACTTTCTTTAATATTTTTAAATGTTAAGTAAATTTACTTGACAGTTATTTGATTACATGGTATTCTATCATGGCAATTGAAAAAATAGAAATGGAAGGTTATTTATATGGTTAAATTACGTTTAAAAAGAATGGGTAAAAAACATGCTCCTTACTATCGTATTGTAGCTGCAGATTCTCGTAGTCCTCGTGATGGACGTATCATTGAAGAAATTGGTACATACAATCCAATCAAAAGCGAAGGAAATACAACTGTAGATAAAGAATTAGCTCTTAAATGGTTAAGAAACGGTGCTAAGCCAACAGATACAGTTCGTAATATTTTATCAAAAGAAGGAATCATGAAAGAATTTCATGAATCTAAATAGTCATGACAGATTTAGAAAAAACATTATTTGATTTATGCGAGCCGTTAGTAGAAGATAAAAAATCATTGTCGGTAAAGACGATGGCTTCTACCAATGAAAACGAAGAATTATTGTATGTATATGCCAATAGCGATGATGTTGCTCGTTTAATCGGTCGAAAAGGAACAATGGCAAGTAGTTTACGTCAAATGATGGCCATTGCCTCCAAGGAATCGCATAAAAAGATTTCTGTAAAATTTGAGGCATACTAGGATGTGATTCACATCCTTTTTTTAGGAGTAAAAAATGATTAAAGTTGGAACCATTATTAATACCCATGCACTAAAAGGGGAATGTAAATTGTATCTGGTGACAGATGAGGCGTTTGAACGATTTCAAAAAGGGAAACAATTCAAATTAGATGATGGAACAATCTTGATTGTCGATCGTTTTCGTATTCAAAAAGGTTTTGGATATTGTTTCTTTGAAGGTATTGATTCCATTGAAAAAGCGGAATCTTTAAAAGGAAAAAATTTGTGGATTTCCAAAGAAGATTTACCTGCATGTGAAGAAAATACATATTATTATCATGAACTGATGGATTGTACAGTATTGAATGAGCACAAAGAAAATTGTGGAAAAGTAGTCGATATTTTGGAAACAGGGGCTAATTTAGTATTGCGTGTAAAAAAAGATCAATCCATGTTTTTGCTTCCTTTTGTGAATGCGTTTGTACTTGATGTGGATGTGAATAAAAAAGAAATATATATTCAAGAAATGGAAGGCTTACGATGAAAATCAGTGTTTTATCGTTGTTTCCATCTTATTTTGATGGACTTTTAAATACAAGCGTTATCAAGCGAGCTAAAGACAATGGATTATTTGAATTTGAAGTCATTGATTTTCGTGGTTTTACAAAGGAAAAACACGGACACGTGGATGATACACCATATGGTGGTGGAGCCGGTATGGTTTTAATGTGTCAACCTGTTTTAGATGCTTTAGCATCAATTCGAACAGAAAATAGTACTGTTATTTTATTGACACCACAAGGAAAGACGTTTCAACAGTCAATGGCTAGTGAATTGTCTTTAAAAGAGCATTTAATTTTTATTTGCGGACACTACGAAGGCTTTGATGAAAGAATTCGAGATTATGTTGATCTACAAATGTCGTTGGGTGATTTTGTCCTGACAGGAGGCGAAAGTGCATGTGCAGTCATTTGTGATTGTATTTTACGTTTGTTGCCTGGTGTTATCAAACAAGATTCATGGCAAGAGGATTCCTTTTCCAATGGTTTGTTAGAATATCCACAATATACGCGACCAGAAATCTATGATGGGAAAAAAGTCCCAGATGTTTTATTAAGTGGACATCACGCTAATATTAAAAAATGGCGCCATGAACAAGCTTTAGCTAAAACATATTATCATCGTCCGGATTTATTAGAATCGGTAACGTTATCCAAAGAAGATGAAATGTATTTGAATTCTCTAAAAAAAGATTGCCAAGAAAATGGTTCAGTGATAAAATAATATAGCCTTTGTTCCGCTGACAATTTTGTGTATGAGCAAATGGAAACAAAATAGAACAAGGAGGAAGAAGACATGAACTTAAACTTAGTAAACGAAGTAACGAAATCTCAATTAAAAACAGATATCCCTGAATTCCGTTCAGGAAGTACTGTACGTGTACACGTAAAAATCAAAGAAGGTGACAAGAGCCGTATTCAGGTTTTTGAAGGAGTTGTCATTGAACGTGTAGGTGGAGGAATTTCTGAAACTTTCACTGTTCGTAAAATGTCAAGTGGTGTAGGAGTTGAACGTAAATTTCCATTACATTCACCTATCATTGATAAAATTGAAGTCGTTCGTAACGGTAAAGTACGTCGTAACAAACTTCACTATTTACGTGGACGTTCTGGTAAATCAGCTCGTTTAAAAGAAGTACGTTAAAGAAAATAATAAAGGCGAGTTTCTCGCCTTTTGTTTTTTAAGGAAGGGTCAACATGAAAAAAGATCAGTTAAAATACAATGAAGAAGACGAAAGAACGATTATAGAAGATATTCTTGATTTTGTGAAAGTCTTTGCGGCAACGGCACTTGTCTTTTTGTTGTTTGTGAATTTTATTGCTCATCCAGTAACTGTACAAGGACGAAGCATGTATCCAACACTTAAAGATGGTCAATTTGGTTTTACAAGCATTATTTCTACTTTGGTTTCTGATGTCAAACGGGGCGATGTGGTCGTCATTAAAATGTATGATGAAGAAATTGATAAAGAAACACATTGGGTAAAGCGTGTAATTGGTTTGCCTGGAGAAACTGTTTCCTGTCAAAATGATGAAGTATATATTAATGGTGAAGTCTTAGATGAAAGTGAATACATCGACCAGGAATATCGACAGGAAATGATTTATGAATTTGGTTATTTCAATAAAGTAATTACCGATCATGTCAATGAAGAAGGTATTCGTGTTGTAGAATCAATGGATTTTGAAAGTGTAACATTACAAGACGATGAATATTTTTTATTAGGCGATAATCGTCCATATTCAAAAGATAGTCGAGACCCATCGGTTGGACCGATTAAAGAAAGCCAGATTTTTGGAAAAAGTGTTCTTGTATTGTTTCCACTAAATGAGATAGGAATAAATTAATATGGATCAAAGAAAAGTCATTCAATGGTATCCAGGACACATGGCCAAGGCCAAACGTCAAATGGAAGAAAATTTAAAGAAAGTGGATTTTGTGATTGAAATTCGGGATGCACGTATTCCAGAATCCAGCAAAAATCCGATGTTGGATGAATTAATCGGGAATAAACCGCGCTTGATTCTTTTATCAAAAAAAGATAAAGCCGATAAAGAGGAGACGAAAACATGGATTTCTTATCTTCAAGCCGATGGAAATAAAGTATTGGCATTGGATTTAATCAAAGACAATTATAAAAAAGAATTAATAAATGCCAGTAAAGAATTATGTGCTTCTTTTATTGAAAAACAAAAACGAAGAGGTATTAAACCACGTGCATTACGAGCCATGGTATGTGGAATTCCTAATGTTGGAAAAAGTACATTTATTAATTCCCTGGCTAAACGAAAAGCAGCACAAACCGCAGACCGGCCTGGTGTCACAAAGAGTCTGCAATGGATTAAACTGGCTTCGGATTTGGAATTACTGGATACACCAGGTGTTCTGTGGCCAAAGTTTGAAGATGAACAAGTGGGATATAAACTGGCTTTATTGGGCTCTATCAAAGATGAGATAGTGACTATGGATGAATTGGCTTATTTTGCATGTTCCTGGTTGATGGAAAATAAAAAAGAAGCTTTGATTCAAACATATCACATTGAAATTCAAGAAGATGTTTATGCGACTTTGTGTGAAATTGCCAAGGTTCGTGGCTATTTATCTAAAGGAAGCATAGATGAAAATCGTTTAATGCATAGCTTTGTCAAAGATATTCGAGAAAATAAATTAGGAGCGATTACATGGGAAAAAGCATAGAACATCCATTGGAATGGGATTATGATTCTCTTGTGGTCGGCCTTGATGAAGCTGGCCGAGGACCTATGGCAGGGCCTGTTGTGATTGCAGGCGTCATTTTTGACAAAGGCTATTTTCATCCGGAAATATATGATTCAAAAAAAGTCAGTGAAAAAAAAAGAGAAAAATTATTTGATGAAATCAAGGAACAGGCACTTTGGTATAAAATTTTGTTTGTGGATGAAAAAACAATTGATCAGAAAAATATTTATCGAGCTTGTCAAGATGCCATGTTTGAAATTGCCAGTCAGGCAAAGTGTCAAGTCGTATTGACCGATGCCATGCCTTTACCAAATTTAAATAAAGAAGTACATGCGATTGTCAAGGGTGATCAAAAATCCATTTGTATTGCAGCGGCTTCCATTTTGGCAAAAGTATCTAGAGATCGATACATGCTTAAACTGGATCGATTGTATCCACAATATGGATTTAAAAACCATAAAGGCTATCCAACCAAAGAACACATGAAAGCACTTCAAACTTATGGCGTTCTAGATTGCCATCGGAAAAGCTATGGACCTGTTCAGGAACAATTACAGACAAAATTATTTTGAAATTTTGTCTTTTTTTTCTGTTTTTTCGTATATAGTAATATGAAGAATTTACGCTATGCCATATTATTTTATGCGATTCAATATCAGGGAGATTGGACACGCATTGCCAAGGCAATCAAAAATAAAGAACCCTATACTATTTTGAATTATCCGTATTCTTATGTAACAATTGTAGATGAACAATATCCAAATTGTATGAAACTCCTTCGACATCCACCATGGATTTTATTTTATCAAGGAAATCTATCTTTAATTGAAAAGAAAAGTATTGGTGTTGTAGGTGCTCGTTATTGTTCTTTTCAAGCTTTGAAAAATACGGAAACCATTGTGAATCATATCAAAAACAAATATTGTATTGTTTCTGGATTGGCAAAAGGAATTGATGCAAAAGCGCATTATTGCAGCTTAGATACACAAACCATTGGAGTAATTGGTTGTGGCATTAATAAAATTTATCCCAAAGAAAACAAAGAACTATTCGAAATCATGAAAAAGAAACAATTAATTATTAGTGAATATCCGATGAATGTGGCACCTTATTCGCATCACTTTCCATGGCGCAATCGATTAATTGCAGCTATTTGTTGTGCTCTTGTGGTCATTGAAGCCAAAGAAAAAAGCGGAACAATGTTGACAGTAAATGAATGCATTGAGTTATCAAAACCTGTTTTTTGTTTACCCACAGCATTTGAAAATGAGAACTATAAAGGATGTAATGTATTGATTTCACAAGGTGCAAATATATTATTTGATAAAAATGAGCTCAATGATATTTGACAAAAGCGAAATTTTATTGTTTGATAAAGAAACATGGGGGGATTGACATGAAAAAGAATTTGATTATTGTCGAGTCTCCTTCCAAATCAAAGACCATTGAAAAATATTTGGGAAATGAATATAAAGTTGTTTCCAGTAAAGGACACGTTTGTGACTTGGCAACAACGGGGAAGGAAAGACTAGGAATTGATATAGAAAATGATTTTAAACCAACCTATAAAATCAGTAAAGATAAAAAAGAAACGGTAGAAGAGCTACAAGAACTTGTAAAAAAATCCAATGAAGTATATTTAGCCAGTGACCCGGATCGTGAAGGAGAGGCCATTTCCTGGCATTTAGCTCGTGTACTGGATTTAGATATGGATACGACAAAGCGAATTGTGTTCCATGAAGTCACAAAACCAGCTATCTTAGATGCTTTAGAACATCCACGTGCGATTGATATGCGTTTAGTTAAATCACAAGAAACACGTCGATTTTTAGATCGTATTATTGGATTTAAGTTAAGTAAATTATTGCAAAATAAAATTCATTCAAAATCAGCTGGTCGTGTACAATCTGTGGCACTTCATTTGATTGTTTTACGCGAAAAAGAAATTCAAAAGTTTGTCAGTGAAGAATATTGGGATGTACAGGCTTTTGTCAAAGAAGGAAGAAAAGTCATTACATTGAATTTGACAAAAGTGGATGGAAAAAAACCAGAATTAAAAACACAACAAGAAGCTAATCAAATTTTAGAACGATGTAAAAATGATTTTAAAGTTGTAGATATTACCAAGAAGGCAAAGAAAAAACAACCAAAACTTCCATATATTACATCAACTCTTCAACAAGAAGCTTCCACAAAACTTGGTTTTGCATCGAAGAGAACCATGAGTATTGCACAGAAATTATATGAAGGTGTGAAATTAGGGGATCATATGGAAGGTTTGATTACGTATATGCGTTCGGATTCTACGCGTTTATCGGATTTGTTTGTCAAAGATGCGACAAATTATATTGAACAAACATATGGAAAAAAATATGTTGGAAAAGTGCATGCGAAAAATAGTAAAAACGCTCAGGATGCACATGAAGCCATTCGTCCAACTAATATTTTAAATACACCTGAAAAAGTAAAACCATTTTTAACAAGTGAAGAAAATCGTTTGTATGCTTTAATTTATTATCGTACACTTGCTTCTTTAATGGCACCTAGTTCTTTTGATGTAACAACCATTACAATGGATTGTGATCAATGTGAATTTAAGGCTACAGGACAAGTTATGACTTTTGATGGGTATCATAAAGTATATGGCAAATATGAAAAAACAAGTGAAGAATTGTTACCAGAAATAGAAATTGGAAAAGTATATTCTCATGTGGATGTGAATGCCAATCAGCATTTTACGGAACCACCAGCTCGCTATACAGAAGCAAAATTGATTAAGGACTTAGAAGAAAAGTCCATTGGACGTCCTAGTACATATGCTTTAATTATTGAAACTCTTCAAAAGCGAAATTATGTTTCCATGGAGAAATCGAGTGAATCCTCAAAAACAAAGGTTTTTGTACCTACCGAACAAGGCTTTTTAACCGATGAAAAGCTGCAAGAATATTTTTCAAGTATTATCAATGTGAAATATACAGCAAATATGGAAAAGTCACTAGATTTAATTGCGGAAGGTGAAATAGACAATATTGAATATTTACATGAATTTTATGATTTCTTTAGTCCATTGATTGAAAAAGCCTATGGAGCTATGCCAGTAATGGAATTAGAAAAAGTAGGAAAGATTTGCCCACAATGCGGGGGGCAGCTTGTATATCGAAATGGACGATTTGGAAAATTTGTTTCGTGTGAAAACTTTCCAAAATGTAAATATACCGAATCTCAGCAACAAGAAGAAGTAACAACCGATATGAATGGACAAGAAAAAACATGTCCGAATTGCGGGTCTCATATGGTTATCAAAAAAGGACGATATGGCCCTTTCTGGGCTTGTTCGAAATATCCAGAATGTAAAACAATTGTACCTTTAAAAGAAAAAGCTAAACCAGAGCCAACTGGAGAATTTTGTCCTGAATGTGGAAAAGAACTCGTGATTCGTAAATCGCGTTTTGGAACTACTTTTGTGGGATGTTCCAACTATCCAAAATGTAAATATATTAAGAAAGAGGCAAAAAAAGGGAAAAAAGAATGAAAGAAGTAACAATTATTGGAGCTGGATTAGCTGGGTGTGAAGCTGCCTGGCAATGTGCTAAACGAAACATTCGTGTTCATCTTATTGAAATGCGTCCAAAAAAATATCCACCTGCGTTTCATACAGATTTATTTGCGGAATTGGTGTGTTCCAATTCCTTGCGATCCAATAGTTTAAACAATGCAGTAGGTATTTTAAAAGAAGAATTGAGAATGATGGATTCTTTAATTATGAAAGCTGCTGATTTACATAGTGTACCCGCTGGTAGTGCTTTAGCTGTGGATCGCCAGAATTTTTCTCAATATATTACACAACAAATAAAAAATCATCCCATGATTGATGTTGAATATAAAGAAATCACAAAGATACCTGATAGTCCTTGTATCATTGCCACAGGACCGTTGACAAGTGAGAACTTTGCCAAAGAAATTGTTTCTTTTTTAAAACAGGAAACATTTCATTTTTATGATGCAGCAGCACCTATTATTGAAAAAGATTCCATCGATTTTTCAAAAGCATATTATAAGTCTCGCTATGATAAAGGCGAAGCCAGTTATATCAATTGCCCGATGAATCAAGAACAATTCATGGCATTTTATCAGGAATTAATTCATGCACAATGTGCACAAATGCATGATGGCGTAGAAGATATCAATGTTTTTGAAGGTTGTATGCCCATTGAAGAAATGGCAAAAAGAGGCGAAAAAACAATGTTGTTTGGGCCTTTAAAACCTGTTGGACTGGAATTAGAAGGACAACATCCTGTAGCGGTAGTTCAACTTCGCCAAGATAATGTAGCTGCTTCTTTATATAATATAGTCGGATTTCAGACACATTTGACCTGGCCTGAACAAAAAAGAGTTTTTTCTATGATTCCAGGTTTAGAAAATTGTAGAATTGTGCGCTATGGTGTAATGCATCGAAATTCCTATATTTCTTCACCTACAGTTTTAAAAGAAACTTATCAAAGCAAAGAAAGAGACGATTTATTTTTTGCAGGACAATTAACAGGTGTTGAAGGCTATGTTGAATCATGTGCCAGTGGTTTAATTGCAGGTATCAATATGGCTTTGTACCTGAAAGGAAAACAACCCGTTTGTTTTGGGAATACATGCGTTATGGGTTCTCAAGCCCATTACATCACACATTGTGATCCAAAGCATTTTCAACCTATGAATGCTAATTTTGGAATTATGCATCTAGAAGAAAAATGTAAGAAACAATTTCGTAAAGAAAAATTAGCCACACAAGCTTTAGCGCGTATTCAAAGTATTAAGGAGTCTATTGATGGATGAATGGATTGAACGTTTTTTGGATTATATATATCGAAAAAATTCACAGTCTTTACAAACAAAAGAAGCATATCAACGCGATTTAATGCAGTTTAAATCTTTTTTATTGTCGCAATCCATTGATTCTTTTGAAAACGTGGACCGCCTTGTTTTGTTAGATTATGTTGTGCATATTCGAACATTAGAAGATGGTTCACAAGCTAAGGATTCGACTATTGCGCGAAAACTATCTTCGATTCGTTCGTTTTATCGTTATTTGAATGAATATGGAGGAATGGGAATTTCTGTAATGGATTCTCTTCCTTCTTTTAAAAAAAATAAAACCATTCCTGAATTTTTATTTGCTTCTGAAATTCAACATTTTTTAAATTCTTATGACACTCAAAAACCAGATGAATTTAGAGATCAGACAATGTTTACTATGTTATATGCATGTGGACTTCGTGTAAGTGAGTTAACACAACTCAAATGGGAAAATATAAATCTAAATGAAAGAATGGTTCGTGTATTAGGAAAAGGAAATAAAGAAAGAATTGTTCCTTTTTTTAAAGGATTTGAAAAACAATTAAAATCTTATAAAGTACAATATTGGCAACATATCGCAAAAACAGATTTTGTGTTTGTATCGAAAAAAGGAAGTGGCTTAACAAGTCGTGGGGTACAATATTTAATGCAGAAACATGCCGATGAAATTGATATGAATATGAAAGTGCATCCTCATATGTTTCGCCATAGTTTTGCAACACATTTATTGGATAATGGCGCGGATATTCGTGTCGTGCAAGAATTACTTGGGCATAGTTCTTTGTCAACTACACAAATTTATACCCATGTTTCGATGAATCGAATCAAAGAAGCGTATCAGCAAGCGCATCCTTTGGAAAGGAATGCATAATGGAAAAAGTAATCTTAGTGGCCGTTCATCTTCAAGATCATATGAATTTTGAAGAGGAATTAGAGGAAATGAAACAATTGATTTTAGCTTGTGAAATGGAAGTGAGTTCTACTTTGATTCAAAAACTAAGGAATCCCAACAAAAAAACGTGCATCAATGCTGGAAAAGTAGAAGAAGTAGCGCATCGTTTGTATTTAGATGAAGTACAGACTGTTGTTTTCAATTGTGATTTATCACCTTCTCAGCAACAAGCACTTCAATCAATCTGGAATTGTGAAGTTATGGATCGAACTTATTTGATTTTGCAGATTTTTCAAAAACGTGCTAAAACAAAGGAAGCGTTTCTGCAAGTGGAAGTCGCCACTTTACAATATTTTCTTCCTCGTTTAAAAGGAAGCTATACGCATATGGATCGTCAGAAAGGTGGAAATCGAAATAAGGGATTAGGTGAAAAGAAAATTGAAATTGATTCTCGTACGATTTCTGTTCAAATTCAAAGAGCTAAAAAGGAATTAAAACAACTTGAAGCACAGCGTAAGCTGCAAAGACAACAACGAAATAAGAATCAGATAAAAAAGGTATGTCTGGTTGGGTATACAAATACAGGAAAGTCATCTATTTTAAATGCGATGGTTTCTAAACAAGTTTTTGAAAAAGATATGTTGTTTGCGACATTAACAACGAGCACAAGAAAAATTCAATACAATCATCATGAATTTTTGTTGTCGGATACGGTTGGCTTTGTTTCGAATTTACCACATTCTTTAGTAGAAGCTTTTCATTCGACGTTAGAAGAAATATTGGATGCAGATTTATTGATTCATGTTATGGACTTGAATTCAAAGAATTTAGAAGCTCAAAAAGAAGTCACTTTACAGACATTGTCACAATTAAAAGCAGATTCTATTCCGATAATCAATGTATATAATAAATGTGATCTTTCAGGTCATATGTATCCCTTGGTTCAAAATCAAAATGTATATATGAGTGCAAAAGAAGATGTAGGTCCTTTATTAGAAGTTATTGATTCTTTTTTATTTAAAACAAGAGAAATGAAATTTAAAATTCCATATGGAAATGTGTTTTATCAAATTCAAAAACAAGGAAAAATACTCGAAAAGGAATATTTGGAAGATGGAATTGTATTGAAAGTGGAAATGGATGAAGAATTTGTTTCAAATTATATAAAATATCTTGAATGACAAGACTTGACTTGTTATAATACAGAAGCGCGAGTGCGCACAATCACACACACCATGAATTCGATTGCCCGTGCACAATTGTGTTGCTTTCGTTTGAAATGGTGGCGGATTAACGGAAAGGTAGGACATTATGTCAATTGTATCAATGAAAAAACTATTAGAGAATGGTGTTCATTTTGGACATCAGACTCGTCGCTGGAATCCAAAGATGAAACCATACATCTATACCAGCCGCAATGGAGTCTATATTGTAGACTTAGCTCAAACACAACAACAAATCGAAGATGCTTATTTAGAATTGAAAGCTATTTCAGAACGTGGTGGAAAAGTATTATTTGTTGGAACTAAAAAACAAGCTGCTGATGTTGTAGAAGAACAAGCTTTACGTTCTGGTTCATTCTATGTAAATCAACGTTGGTTAGGTGGATTATTAACAAACTTCCGTACAATTCAAAAACGTATTAAACGTTTAGTTGAAATTGAAGAAATGGAAGCAAGTGGAAAAATTGAAGTTTATACAAAGAAAGAACAAGCAAGCTTACGTAAAGAAAAAGAAAAACTGGAAACTTCTTTAGGTGGAATTAAAGAAATGAAGAAACTTCCAGATGCTTTGGTGATTGTGGATCCAAAAGAAGAACACAATGCAGTTGCGGAAGCTAAAAAATTAGGTATCCCTGTATTTGCAATGTTAGATACAAATTGCGATCCAGATGATGCCCAATATCCAATTGCTTCAAATGATGATGCGAATCGTTCAGTTCGCCTGGTTTTAACAATTTTAGCAGATGCGATTGTGGATGCTAAAGGTGGATTATTGGAAATTGCTTATTTGGATGAAACAGAAGACGATGTAACAATGGAAGACGTTATTAAAAATGTAGAAGCTCAAATTGCTGAAAATGAAAGACGTCGTCGTCAACGTAATGAAGAACGCAGAAAACGTAATTTTGAACGTAAAAACAATGCGAATCGTCGTTTCAATAGGGCACCAAAAGCTGAAGAAGAAAAAACTGCTGAAAAAGTAGAAGCAAAAGCGGAATAATTTTATAGGAGGACCATAAAATGGCTATCACTGCAAAACAAGTAAAAGAATTACGTGAAAAAACAGGAGCCGGAATGATGGATTGTAAAAAAGCTTTATCTGAAACAGATGGAGATATGGCAAAAGCTATCGACTGGTTACGTGAAAAAGGAATCGCAAAAGCAGCAAAAAAAGAAGGTCGCATTGCTGCTGAAGGGTTGACTCGTGTTGCGGTTAATGGAAATACAGCTGCTTTATTTGAAGTTAACTCTGAAACTGATTTCGTAAGTAAAAATGAACAATTTTTATCTTTATTAGATAAAATTCAAGAAGCTGTATTAGCTAACAAACCTGCTGATGCTGCTGCTGCTTTAGAAATTTCTACAGCAGAAGGAACAATCAATGATTTAATCACAAATGCGACAGCAACAATTGGAGAAAAAATTTCTTTACGTCGTGTTCAAATCGTTGAAAAACAAGACGATCAATTCTTTGGTTCTTATATGCATATGGGTGGAAAAATTTCTGCTTTAGTATTATTAAATGGAAAAGCAGATGCCACTGTTGCTAAAAACATCGCTATGCAAGTGGCTTCTATGTCACCTTCTTATGTATCTCAAAACGATATTCCTTCTGATATCGTAGATCATGAACGTCAATTGCAATTGTCAATGATGAAACAAGATCCTAAGATGGCAAATAAACCTGAAAAAGTATTAGAAGGTATCTTAAAAGGAAAAGTAGACAAACATTTCAAGGATCAATGTTTAGTTGAACAAGAATATATTTTTGGTGATAAACAAAAAGTATCTCAATTCTTGAAAGAAAGCCAAGCTGAAGTTGTTTCATTTGTTCGTTATGCAGCTGGTGAAGGAATTGAAAAACGCGAAGAAAACTTTGCGGAAGAAGTAATGGCACAAATGAATGCTTAAAAATCAATTGGATGGAACTTTGGTTTCATCCTTTTTTTTGGACTCATAATAGTGTATAATTGTCATGATAAAAAAGGAGCGTATTTATGTATAAGCGTGTATTGTTGAAATTAAGTGGAGAAGCTCTTTCCGGTGAAGGAAAATTACTGAATCAGGATGTTTTGGCTCGACTAGCTGAAGAATTAAAAGAAATACAGGAACAAGGTGTTCAACTGGCTATTGTTGTTGGTGGTGGTAATATTATCCGGGGAAAAGAAATGGCTGAACTTGGTGTAAAGCGGACACAAGGTGATTATATGGGTATGTTAGGAACGGTCATTAATGCATTGGCGGTTCAAAATGCCTTGGAACAAATTGGCGTACAAACACGAGTGCAGACAGCTGTTGAAATGCAGAAAGTTGCGGAACCATTTATTTTAAGACGTGCTGTTCGCCACTTAGAAAAAGGAAGAATTGTGATTTTTGGAGCCGGGACTGGTTCTCCTTATTTCTCAACGGACACAACCGCTGCTCTTCGTGCTTCTGAAATAGACGCCGATGTTATTTTAATGGCGAAAAATGGAGTGGATGGTGTATATGACAGTGATCCTAGAAAAAATCCAAACGCAAAAAAATATGATCGCCTGGGATTTATGGATGTATTAAATGAAGGGTTACAAGTCATGGATTCAACAGCTATTTCAATGTGTATGGACAATGACATCGATTTAGTGGTCTTCAATATGAATGAGGCTGGAAATATCGTAAAAGCTGTGAATCAGCAAGTTGATGGAACTTTAATCACAAAGAAAGGATAATCAAATGGCAGAGTATTTAGAAATTGCAGAAGAAAAAATGATGGATACCCTTGATAATTTAGAAGGTAATCTACGTGTTTTAAGAACAGGTCGTGCAAGTGCTTCTTTATTAGAAAGAGTACAAGTGGAATATTATGGATCCATGATGCCAATTAATCAATTGTCGCGTATCCAGGTGTTAGAAGGAACACAGTTAGTGGTTAAACCTTATGATCGTTCTATTGTTAAGGCAGTGGGACATGCCATTGCGGCAGCAAATCTTGGTTTAAACCCATTAACAGAAGCGGATTTAGTTCGCATTAATGTACCTCAATTAACACAGGAAAGACGTGAACAATTGGCTAAGGAAGCACAAAAATATGGAGAAGAAGCTAAAGTAGCGGTTCGTAATATTCGTCGTAACTGCAATGAATCGATTAAAAAAGATAAAACAATTACAGAAGATGATCGCGATGGATTGTTAGAAGATTCGCAGGAATTAACGGATTCATATATTAAAAATATTGAAGATGCAGTTAATGCGAAAAAGAAAGAAATCTTAAATGTCTAAGCCCAAAAATTGGGCTTTTTTTTTTCTTGTGCTATAATGCATATATTAAGTGAGGAAATTGTTATGCAAATACCAAGTACCGTAGCGATTATCATGGACGGAAATGGGCGATGGGCCAAAAAAAGAGGATTACCACGTACAGCGGGGCATAAAAAAGGAGCTGACACCATTCGTGATATTGGATTAGCTGCCAATGACATTGGCATCAAAAAATTGATTTTATATGCTTTTTCAACTGAAAACTGGAAACGACCAGAAGATGAAGTTGGTTATTTATGTAAGTTACCAGGAATTTTCTTTGATCGTTATATGAAAGAATTGATGGAAAATAACATTCGGGTTACTTTTGCTGGAGAATTGGAAAAATTTCCAGAAGAAACGCAAAAAGTGATTCAAAAAGCCGTCAATTTAAGTCAAAACAATACTGGATTGAATTTATGTCTGGCAATTAATTATGGATCACGACGAGAAATTGTTTTAGGTATTCAAAAATATGCGCAAGACATTAAAGAACAAAAAAGAAACAATGACTTAACAGAAGATGAATTTCAACAGTATTTATTTGTTCCAGAAGACATTGATTTAATGATTCGAACAAGTGGAGAAGTGCGTTTATCAAATTTTCTTTTATGGCAAGTGGCCTATTCGGAATTTATTTTTACACCAGTTCCATGGCCAGATTTTGATCGCCAATGCCTAATTGACTGTATCAAAGAATACAATGAAAGAGATCGACGATTTGGAGGATTATCATCGTGAAACAAAGAATTATTACTGCAATTGTGATTATTGCTATCGTATTTATTCCTGTCTACTTTGGAGGCATTCCACTTGAATTATTGGCTCTTTTTATTGTAGGAACTAGTGCCTATGAATGGATGAGCGTACACAAAGACATTAAAGAATGGCCAATCTGGTATATTCCTTTAGTGGCTTTAAGCGTAATAGGCTCTCGCTTTGTTCCAGCTAATTTTTTATATGCTTATTATGCATTTGTTGTAGCGCTATTATGGTCATTACCTATTTTCTTTGCTTCTATCACATCACAAGATTCATTTATGACCATTGCATATTTTGTGATTTTTTCTTTAATTTATAAAGCCGTTGGCTATATTACAATTGAACACCATTATTTATGGACTATTTGTTTTGCAACCTATGGATCGGATACTTTTGCATATTTTGTAGGACGAAAAATTGGAAAACACAAAATGGCACCAAGAGTTTCTCCAAAGAAAAGCTGGGAAGGCTTTTTTGGAGGTGTCATTGGAGGCTTTATATTAAGTTTAGTGATTTCATTATTTTATATCAAACAACTTGATTTACTACTAACAATTAGTTTATGTATTATGTGTCCAATTGCAGCTGAACTTGGAGATTTAGCTTTTTCCATTATTAAGAGAAGTACAGGAAAGAAAGATTTTTCGAATTTGCTTCCTGGACATGGAGGCATTTTGGATCGTGTAGATTCTTTGTTGATGAATATTTTATTATTTGGTATTTTAGTAACATTAATTGGATAAGGGGTGAAAAAAATGATTGCTTTGCTGGCCTTTGTATTTATGCTAAGCTTCATTGTAGTCATTCATGAATTAGGCCATTTCTTAGTGGCCCGTCATTTTGGAGTCTATTGCCATGAATTTTCCATTGGTATGGGCCCTCTTCTCTATCAAAGAAAAGGAAAACAAACACTTTTTTCTATTCGTGCCATTCCTTTTGGCGGATACGTTACTATGGCAGGGGAAGAAGATGGCTCTCAAGACGAGAGTTTAGATTGGTTAAAAGAAGTAAAAGATGAACAACGATTGAATCATAAACCATTTTGGCAGCAAGTTTGTGTCATGATTGCAGGCGTTGTAATGAATGTTATCCTGGCATGGATTATGATGGTTTCTTTAACTATGGCAAGAGGCTATGTTGTGGATTCCAGTCAACCAGTGATTTATCAAGTACAAGATAATTCAAATGCGCAGATGGCTGGTTTACAAGAAGAGGATGTTATTGTAAAAGGTATTGCCGGAAAAAAAGAAATGGATATTGATTCACAATCGGATTTATCGGAATTCATTCAATATTATCATGATGACTTTGAATTGGAAGTGATTCGAGATGGAAAGACAATCCGTATTCCATTATCGGCTTCTTATAACGAAGAAATGAAGGGATATACCATTGGTATTGTTTCCACTGTTTCTTATTCAGAAATAAAATGGTATGAAGCCTTTAAATATGGAAGCCAGGAATGTCTTGATTTGACTACATCTATTTATCGTTCATTGGCTATACTTGTTCAAGGAAAAGGATTGGAAAATTTATCGGGTCCTGTGGGCATTTACAGTGTCACTGCAGAAAGCACAAGCTATGGATGGATGTCTTATTTAACTTTATTTGCGATGATTTCGTTAAATATAGGAATATTTAATTTAATTCCGATTCCAGCTTTGGATGGAGGAAGAATATTGATTTTGTGTATTGAAAGAATTTTACATCGTAAAATCAACCAAAGTATTATTCAAGGCATTATTTTGGCTAGTTTTGTATTGTTGTTTGGTATCATGATTTTTGCGACATATAATGATGTGCTTCGATTATTAATGTAAATATATTTTCAAAAAAAACTTGAAAATTATTTTCATATGGTTATAATCTTTTACATAAAGGTTATGAAGAGAAGAAGTACAAAACACATTTCTTTTTCAGAGAGATAATGGCTGGTGAAAATTATCAAAGAATTGTTTTGGAACGTGTCTTGGAACTGCATTGTCGAAGAAATAATGAGGCAATGATCGTGATTTCGCGTTAAGAATAAGGTGTCATTCATATAGATGAATGGAAATAAGGTGGTACCGCGTATTTTACGTCCTTTTATAAAAGGACGTTTTTTTTTGTGAGGTGAAACTATGAAAACCCGACGATGTCATTTATAAATTAAAAACAATAAAATAGAAAGAAAAGAGGACAAAGACATGAAAAAACAATATAAAAAAATTGTATTAGCGTATTCTGGTGGATTGGATACTTCTGTATTGATTCCGTGGTTAAAAGAAAATTATGGAGCTGAAATTATTGCTGTTTCAGGAAATGTGGGTCAGGCTAGTGAATTAGAAGGATTAGAAGAAAAAGCGTTAAAAACAGGGGCTTCCAAATTATATATTGAAGATCTTCAAGAAGAATTTGTGAATGATTATGTGATTCCAACATTAAAAGCTGGAGCAGCTTATGAAAAATATTTATTAGGAACTTCTTTTGCTCGTCCTATTATTGCTAAAAGAATTGTAGAAATTGCACAAAAAGAAGGAGCGGATGCCATTTGTCATGGATGCACCGGAAAAGGAAATGATCAAGTTCGTTTTGAATTAGCAATTAAAGCTTTTGCACCGGATATGGATATTATCGCTCCATGGCGTTTCTGGGAACTAAATTCAAGGGAAAAAGAAATTGAATATGCACAAAAACATAATATTCCATTAAAAATCAGTAAAGAAACAAATTATTCTAAAGATAAAAACCTATGGCATTTATCTCATGAAGGATTGGATTTAGAAGATCCAGCTAATGAAGCACCAATTCAAAAACCTGGATTTTTGGAATTAGGTGTATCTCCATATGATGCACCTGATACACCAACACAAATTTCTTTGCATTTTGAAAAAGGAATTCCAACTGCATTGAATGGACAAGAAATGAAACCATTGGATATCATCTTGAAATTAAATGAATTGGGTGGAGCTAATGGAATTGGTTTATTAGATGTTGTAGAAAATCGTTTAGTTGGAATGAAATCTCGTGGTGTTTATGAAACACCAGGGGGAACTATTTTATATGCAGCCCATGAAAAATTAGAAGAAATTACATTGGATAAAGAAACAGCGCATTATAAACAACAAGTCGCATTGAAATTTGCGGATTTAGTATATAACGGACAATGGTATACACCATTAAGAAAAGCTTTATCAAGTTTTGTGGATTCAACACAAGAAACTGTTACAGGAGATGTTTCTTTAAAATTATATAAAGGAAATATCATTCCAGTTTCTGTGACAAGTCCATATAGTTTATATTCAAGTGGAATGGCAACATTTGACGAAGACGATTGTTATGATCAGGGAGATAGTGCTGGTTTCATCAATTTATTTGGTTTGCCTTTAAAAGTAAGAGCACTAAATGATAGAGCATTGTATGAAAAAGAAGGAAAACATTTCCCTTCAGTTGAGTAATAGGAGAAATTATGGCAAAAATGTGGGCAGGGCGCTTTTCAAAAGAAGCCGATTCAAAATTAGATAGCTTTAATACATCGCTTCCCTTTGATTGTCGAATGTATAAAGAAGATATACAAGGTTCCTTGGCTCATAGTGAAATGCTAGCTAAACAAGGAATTATTTCAAATGAAGATAAAGAAGCTATTCACAAAGGATTAAAAGATATTCTTCAAGACATTGAAGCAGGTAAAATTCGTTTTTCAGATGGATATGAAGACATTCATATGTTTATTGAAGAAACCTTGACCAATCGCATTGGAGATGCAGGAAAGAGATTGCATACAGCTCGTTCTAGAAATGATCAAGTTGCAACAGATATGCGTTTATATGTCAAAAAAGAAATTAAAGAAATCGAAGATTTATTGCTTCAATTTCTAAAAACACTGACTAAAAATGCCAAACAATACGTAGATACAATTTTACCTGGGTATACGCACTTGCAAAGAGCACAGCCCATTACCTTAGGGCAATGGATGATGGCCTATGCCAATATGTTAAAAAGAGACTATGTTCGTTTGGAAAATACATATGATTTAATGAATGAATGTCCATTGGGTTCAGGGGCCCTGGCAACCACAACCTATCCCATTGATCGATTTATGACATCTTCTTCACTGGGATTTAAACAACCCATGGAAAATTCATTGGATGGTGTCAGCGATCGTGATTATTGTATTGAATTGTGTTCAGATTTAAGTATATTAATGATGCATTTATCTAGACTCAGTGAAGAAGTCATTTCCTGGTGTTCTTTAGAATTTCATTTTTTAGAATTAGATGATGCCTATTCTACTGGTTCTTCTATTATGCCACAAAAGAAAAATCCAGATATTTGTGAATTAATTCGAGGCAAAAGTGGACGTGTCTATGGCTCGTTAATGACTTTATTGACAATGTTAAAAGGACTTCCATTGGCATATAACAAAGATATGCAGGAAGATAAAGAAGCTGTATTTGATTGCATTGATACAGTAAAACAATGTCTGGAAATCATAAATCCAATGTTTGATACTTTAACAGTTTGTAAAGAAAATATGGCAAAAGCAGCATTACATGGATATATCAATGCGACAGATTGTGCTGATTATTTAGTAAAAAAGGGCTTGCCATTTAGAGATGCTTATCACGTGATTGGAACATTGGTTGGATATTGTTCAAAACAAAATAAATCACTTAACGATTGTACACTTGCTGAATTCAAACAATTTCATCCTTTGTTTGAATCTGATGTATATAAAGCTCTGGATTTAAAGACATGTGTTCAACAAAGAAATGTCTTGGGAGGGCCTTCAAGTCAGGAAGTACAAAGACAAATCCAGGTTATTGAGTGTTTTATTAAAGGATGTGAAGTACGTGAGTAAACCAAAAATTTATATTGATGGACAAGTTGGAACCACTGGATTGGAAATCTATTCTCGTTTATCTCTTAGAAATGATATTGAAATCATAAAAATTGATCCAGATAAACGAAAAGACATAGAACAAAGAAAAATATGCATGGAACAGGCAGATTTAGTCTTTTTATGTTTACCTGATCAGGCGAGTATAGAAGCCATGGAATTGATAGATAAAAACACAAAGGTCATCGATGCTTCGAGTGCACATCGTGTAAGTGAAGGATGGATTTATGGTATGTCAGAACTAAATTCCAGACAAAGAGAAGCTATTCAAAATCAAAATCGAGTAGCTAATCCTGGATGCCATGCCACAGGATTTATTATGAGTGTATATCCATTGGTTCAAACTGGAATTATTTCAAAAAAAGATGTCATTTCTTGTTTTTCTTTAACTGGTTATTCTGGTGGGGGAAAAAAGATGATTTCTCAATATGAATCAGAAAAATCAAAGGATTTATATTCTCCTCGTATTTATGGATTAACACAAAATCATAAGCATTTACCGGAAATGACAAAGATTTGTGGTTTGGAAAAAGAGCCTTTGTTTCATCCTGTTGTGGCCGATTATTATCGAGGAATGGCTACTACCATTTCATTGGATGGCATAAATCAGGAAACTATTTATGAATGCTTAAAAAATTGGTATAATAATAGTCCTTTGATTCGTGTTTCCAAACAAAATGAAGGCATGATTGCTTCCAATACCTATGAAAAAAAAGATACACTGGAATTAATTGTTTGTGGAAATCAGCAAAGAGTCAGTGTAACAGCTTTATTTGATAATTTAGGAAAAGGAGCTTGTGGAGCCGCTATTCAGAATATGAATTTGATGCTTGGTTTCGATGAATGTGAAGGATTACGATGTTAGGAAGGATATAAAATGAAAATTATTGAAGGAGGAGTATGCGCAAGTAAAGGATTTAAAGCAGGAGCCTGTCATTGTGGAATTCGTAAGAATCATCAGAAAGATGACTTGGCTTTGATTGTTTCGGATACTTTATGTCAATGTGCGAGTGTATATACAAAAAATAAAGTGAAGGCAGCGCCTTTAAAAGTCACAAAACAACACTTAGAAAATGGTGTAGCCCAGGCAATTATTGTGAATTCAGGAAATGCTAATGCTTGCAATCAATTGGAAATGGAGAATGCACAAAGGGAAGCAAAATGTGCAGCTGATTTCTTACAATTAAAGGAAGAAGATGTTATTGTTGCTTCAACCGGGGTAATTGGACAAGTATTGCCTGTTTCTTGTATTGAAG
This sequence comes from Floccifex sp., assembly GCF_051873555.1. Classification (GTDB taxonomy): domain Bacteria; phylum Bacillota_I; class Bacilli_A; order Erysipelotrichales; family Erysipelotrichaceae; genus Floccifex. The sequence goes on from NZ_JBJEEY010000131.1 coordinate 26,263, forward strand.
ACAATATTGAAAAAATAGAATTGAGTGAGAATCACAATCTAAAAGCAGCCAATGCGATTTTAACAACAGATACTATTGAAAAAACAATTGCCATTGAATTTGAAATCAATGGAAAAATTTGTCACATGGGTGGTATTTGTAAAGGATCGGGAATGATTCATCCGAATATGGGTACTATGCTTGCCTTTATTACAACGGATTGTCTTATTAATTCTTCTTTACTAAAAGAAATACTTTTAGAAAATGTGAATAAAACATTTAATCGTGTCAGTGTAGATGGGGATACATCAACCAATGATATGTGTGTTGTCATGGCCAATGGAATGGTACAAAATGCTCCTGTCACAAAACAAACCAATTCTTATGAAATTTTTAAAGAAGCACTTCGTTTTGTGATGGAGGAATTGGCTAAGAAAATTGCCAGTGACGGAGAAGGAGCTGGAAAATTTTTAACTTGCACAGTTAAAGGTGCAAAAAGTGAACATGAAGCTGAAAAACTGGCTATGTCTGTATGTTCTTCTTCGTTATTGAAGGCTGCTATGTTTGGAGCCGATGCGAACTGGGGTCGAGTTATGTGTGCATTGGGGTATGCAGGTGTTGATTTTGATCCATATTTAGTGGATGTTTATTTTAAGAGTAAAGATGATATTATTCAATGTAGTCAAAATGGAATGGCATTGGATTTTGATGAAGATAAAGCAAAAGAAATTCTTTCGAATTCAGAAATTGAAATTATTTCGGATTTAAAACAAGGCGAATTTGAAGTATCTTGCTGGGGCTGTGATCTAACCTATGATTATGTAAAAATTAATGGAGATTATCGAACATGACAAATATTTCGGTAAATATAAAGGCTCAGATTTTAGTGGAAGCATTGCCATATATTCAACAATTTACAGGCAAAATTGTAGTCATTAAATATGGTGGCAATGCGATGATCAATGAAGAATTAAAGGCAGCTGTCATTCAAGATGTTGTTTTATTGAATTTGATTGGCATTAAAGTGGTATTGGTTCATGGTGGTGGACCAGAAATTAAAGAAATGCTGGAAAAAATCAATAAAGAATCTAAATTTGTCAATGGATTACGTGTAACCGATGATGAAACAATGGATATCGTTCAACAAGTTTTATGTGGAAAAGTCAATAAAAATTTAGTGTCTCTTTTGATTAAACAAGGAGGAAAAGGTATTGGATTAGCTGGAATGGATGGTAATTTATTTCAGGCTGTTCGTTATGATGATGTCCATGAAAATGTGGGAACCATTGTGAATGTGGATCCAACCATTGTTTTTGATGTCTTAGAAAAAGGATATATTCCTGTTGTTTCTAGTGTAGCAGCTGGTTTAGATCAAATGACTAACTACAACATTAATGCGGATACAGCAGCTGAAAAATTAGCTGTGGCTTTACATGCGAAGAAATTGATTTTATTAACTGATGTTATGGGATTGATGAAAGATCCAAGTGATGAATCTACTTTGATTTCAAGCTTAAAAGTATCCCAAGCACCGATTTATGAAAGAGAAGGAATTATTAAAGGTGGAATGATTCCTAAAGTTCAATGTGCGGTAGAAGCCGTCCGAAGAGGCGTTGAAACCGTTAATATTCAAGATGGACGTATTCCACATTCGATTTTGATTGAATTATTAAGTGAACAAGGTGTTGGGACTATGATTTACTAGGAGGCTTTATGGATTTATTTCAAAAAGAAAGTCAATATTTGATGCAAACATATGCCCGTTTTCCTGTTATATTTGAAAAAGGAAATGGTTGTGTATTAGAGGATGTAGACCATAAATTGTATTTAGACTTGACATCGGGAATTGGTGTGAATTGTCTTGGTCATAATCATCCTGCCATTGTACAAACTATTTCAAAACAGGCAAGTGAATTGATGCATGTCAGTAATTTGTATTACACAAAACCAATGATTGATTGTGCTGAAAAATTAGTGAAAGCCAGTCAAATGAAAAATGTTTTTTTTGCGAATTCAGGGGCAGAAGCCAATGAAGGAATGATTAAAATTGCGCGTAAGTATTCATTTGAAAAATATGGAAAAAATCGCAATAAAATTCTAACTCTAAAAAATTCTTTTCATGGACGAACTATGGCGACTTTAAGTGCAACAGGACAAGATAAATTTCATCATTATTTTTATCCTTTTGTGGATGGCTTTGATTTTGTGGAATGCAACAAAATAGAGGATTTAAAAAAGAAACTGGATGATAGTGTTTGTGGAATTTTCATGGAATTAATTCAAGGTGAAAGTGGTGTTCTTCCTTTGAACTATGATTTTGTCAAAGAAGTTGAAACAATTTGTCATGAAAAAGATATTTTATTGATGATTGATGAAGTACAGACGGGAATAGGAAGAACAGGTACTTTGTTTGCTTTTGAACAATACGACATAAAACCAGATTTAGTTTCTTTGGCAAAAGGATTAGGGGCAGGAATTCCCATTGGTGCTATTTTAGCCAATGAAAAATGTCAAAATGTATTTCAAAAAGGAGATCATGGATCCACTTTTGGTGGCAATCCATTGAGCTGTGCTATAGCAAATACGGTATTAGATATTGTAAATCAGCCTGATTTTTTACAAGATGTAAAAGAAAAAGGAAATTATTTTATAGACCAGATTCAATCTATTTCATCTAAAGAAATAAAAGAAGTTCGGGGAATGGGTTTAATGATTGGTGTTGTTGTAGATCAGAATAAAAGATCTACTTTGATTCAGGAATTGATGAAACAAGGAATATTAGTATTGAGTGCAGGAGTCGATGTGATTCGTCTTTTGCCTCCATTGATTCTTTCGTATGAACAAATTGATGAAGTTATTTCGATTATGAAAGGAGTCTTTCAATGAAACATGTATTAAAAATGATGGACTTATCGAGAAGAGATATTTTTCAGATTCTTGATTTGGCAGATCAGTTAAAATATGAAAAACAACATGGAATGGAACATAAAAGTTTAAAAGGAAAATCAATTGGAATGATTTTCGATCAAGTTTCAACGCGTACACGTGTATCTTTTGAAACGGGGGTCTATCAACTCGGTGCACAGCCTTTATTTCTTTCTGGAAAAGACTTACAAAGTGGAAGGGGAGAACCCATCCAGGATACAGCACGTGTTCTTTCTCGTTATTTGGATTGTCTGATTATTCGTACATCGAGTCAACAAGATGTAGAGGACTATGTAAAATATGGTTCAATTCCTGTTATCAATGGTTTGACTATGTATTCACATCCTTGTCAGGTTTTATCGGATTTGTTGACGATGAAAGAAAAATATGGAGCACTGGAAAATCTGAATCTATGTTTTATTGGGGATGGATCAAATGTTGCGAACTCATTAATTGTCGCAGGATTGACAATGAATATGAATGTTTCTGTGGCAACGCCTAAAGGATATGAGCCGCATTGTTCTGTATTAGAGTTTGCGAAACAATATCCAAATTCGTTTCAGTTGACAAATGATCCACAAACAGCAATTCAACAAGCCGATATTGTGGTTACAGATACTTGGGCTTCTATGGGCACTGAAGTAGATGTTCGCATGCGTATGCAAGATTTTAAGGGATTCACTATTAATCGTGATTTGTTGTCTTTTGCCAAAGAAGATGTCATGGTGTTGCATCCTTTACCAGCTTTTCGAGGACAAGAAATTAGTGAAGATGTTTTTGAAGAACATGCTAAAGAAATATTTGATGATGCAGAAAATCGTCTTCATGTTCAAAAAGCATTGCTGGTTTTATTATTATGTGGAGAATAGGCAGATGATTCTGTCTTTTTCTTTGTGAAATTATTCTTTATATGGACAAGGCATTTTGGGTGGTCTATACTAAGATTCGAAAAGAGGTTAGTAAACATGGTTATAGATGAATTGGAACAAAAAATTAAGGGACAGGGCATTCGTATTGTATTAACTGAGGGATGGGATCCTCGTGTACAAAAAGCGGCGATAGAATTAAAAAGAAACAATATTGTAGAACCTGTTTTATTAGGGGAAAAAGATCAAATTGCACAATGTGCGCAACAAGAAAATAATGATTTATCAGATATTATTCAATTGGCTCCTTCTGAATTCGATAAAAAAGAAGAAATGATTACACGTATGATTGAGCTTCGTCGTGGAAAACTGGATCAGGAAAAATGCCGTAAATTAATTAATAGTACAAACTATTTTGGTACAATGCTGGTTGAGATGGGATATGCCGATGGTTTATTAGGAGGGGCTACGTATTCAACAGCGGATACGATTCGTCCGGCTCTTCAATTGGTAAAAACAGCTCCTGGCAATGCCTTAGTTTCTTCTTGTTTTTTATTGTTGAAAGAAGATAGTCAATATATTATGTCTGACTGTGCTGTTAATATTAATCCAAATCCAGATGATTTAGTTGAAATTACACTTCAAACAGCTAAATCAGCTCGTCAATTTGGTATTGAACCAAAAATTGCGTTGTTGTCTTATTCTTCTTTTGGATCGGCTCGTGGAGAATGCGTTGAAAAAATGACAGAAGCAACAATTCGTTTAAAACGTATGCCATTGGATTTTGATGTGGATGGAGAAATGCAGTTTGACTGTGCTGTGAATGAAGAAGTGGCTTCTTTAAAGGCACCAGATTCAAAGGTAGCAGGTCATGCCAATACATTTATTTTCCCAAATTTATCAAGTGGAAATATTGGATATAAGATTGCGGCTCGTTTAGGTGGATATGAAGCCGTTGGTCCTTTATTACAAGGATTAAATGCACCAATCAATGATTTGTCTCGTGGATGTACGTGGCAAGAAATTTATAAAATGGCGATTTTAACAGCTGCTCAAAAGTTTATGTAAACAAAAAATCATTCAGTCTTTGGATTGAATGATTTTTTATGTTATATTGATTGCATGAAAAAAGATATTTTTCCTTATGAAGTCGATTTAGGAGCCATTATGGATTTTGTTGAAAACCGTTTTATGCTCGTTATTAAAGATGAATTCTGGACGGAAGAGGAGTTGAATTTACTAAAAGGTGCACTTGAATTGAATTTTTGTTATACTCAGAATACAGCTATTTTTGTATTAGAAGGTGGAGACATTGATTCAAGTGATTTTTATTTCAATATACAAGAATGTGATTGGAAAGAAAATTTACTGAATTCTTCTTTAATTGATGTAGAACTTTATTTATTGAATGAAAAAAATGAAGTTTGTTTTAAAAGAAAAAAAACATTGAATCAACAAGATAGTGCTGTGATTTTAAATTGCATGAAAGAACAGGCAAGTGTTCAATTCATGCGTAATGAATATGAAATAAATGTTATGGGGCTTCAAAGTGCATTTGATCCCTATGAATTAAAGAAATATTCAAGAGTTTGTATAAAATTTTAGGAGGAAAAGATGAAAGCCATTATTACTGTAATCGGAAAAGATAAAGTGGGAATTTTAGCAACCATTGCCAATGAATGCATGAAAGGAAATATTAATATTCTGGATGTTTCACAAACCATAGTAGATGGTTTTTTTACCATGACAATGAGCACGGACTTTACCAATGCGTCTAGTTCCATTTCTGAATTTGCGACTTATATGGAATCGTTTGGAAAAGAAAGAGACTTGCTTATCCGTGTTATGCATCAAGATATTTTTGATTCAATGCACAAAATTTAGGAGAATGACATGCAGACAAAAGAAATATTAGAAACAATAAAAATGATTGATGAAGAATGTCTGGACATTCGTACAATCACAATGGGAATTTCTTTAATGGATTGTATGGACCCAGATATTCAGAAGTCTTGTGAAAAAGTGGAAAAGAAAATTTGTACTTTAGCTAAGGATTTAGTAAAAGTGGGAAACGATATTTCAAAGACATATGGAATTCCTGTTGTGAATAAAAGAATCAGTGTAACACCTATCTCAATGTTGGTAGCTTGTAGTAAAGGAAATCCAGTAGAATATGCTTTGACATTAGAAAGATGTGCTCAAAAATTGGGTGTTGATTTTATTGGTGGATATTCGGCTTTAGTGCAAAAAGGATATTCCCAAGGTGATTTAGCTTTAATAGAATCCATTCCGGAAGCCTTGGCTAAAACACAACACGTTTGTGCCAGTGTTAATGTTGGATCTACAAAGGCAGGTATCAATATGGATGCTGTCAAAAAAATGGGTGAAATTGTAAAGCAATGTTCTGAATTGACAAAAGATGATAATTGTCTAGGTGCTGCTAAATTAGTAGTATTCTGTAATGCCCCAGAAGACAATCCATTTATGGCTGGAGCTTTCCATGGTGTTGGAGAAGCGGATTGTGTTATTAATGTTGGAGTATCTGGACCAGGTGTAGTCCGCGCTACTTTGGCCAAAGCTGATAAATCTTTAAAAATGGATGAAATTGCAGACTTAATCAAGAGAACGGCATTTAAGATTACGCGTATGGGACAATTGGTTGGTTCTGTTGCTTCTGAAAAATTAAATGTTCCTTTTGGGATTGTTGACCTGTCTTTGGCACCTACACCAGCTATTGGAGATAGTGTTGCCTATATATTGGAAGAAATGGGATTAGAAACATGTGGAGCTTATGGAACAACAGCTTGTCTGGCTATGTTAAATGATGCTGTTAAAAAAGGTGGTGTTATGGCCACAAGCCATGTAGGTGGTTTATCAGGGGCTTTTATTCCAGTGAGTGAAGACGCTGGAATGATTCATGCAGCACAAGAAGGAATCTTGACATTGGAAAAATTAGAAGCAATGACAGCGGTTTGTTCCGTTGGTTTGGATATGATTATTATTCCAGGCGATACAACAGCCAGTGTGATTTCAGGAATTATTGCTGATGAAGCAGCCATTGGAATGGTGAATTCTAAAACAACGGCTGTTCGTGTGATTCCGGCTATTGGAAAAGAAGTTGGAGATACATTGGATTTTGGTGGATTATTAGGATATGGTCCGGTTATGAAAATTAATCAGACTTCCAATGATGTTATGATCGATCGTGGAGGTCGAATTCCTTCTCCTATGCAAGCATTGAAAAATTAGAATTTCAAAACACAAAAGTATAAAATGTAATATTGATTGAAAATGAAGCAAGAATCGTGTAAAATTTTTTTATGAGAAAAGTTATGACATTCTTGTTTCTTTTTGTTTTATGTGGATGTACTCGACTGGGTGAGCCACTAGAAAAAGTTGAAGAAGAAATTGATGAAACAGAATCCGTTGTTATATGTTCAGGAGAACAGAAAAAAACTGTGACTTTTTTTTCAAAAGGAGATAGCCTCTATGCGATGCAGTATGTGTTTTACCAAAGCATTGATGATTATGTAGATTCTCTAGATTTAGAAGGATTCGTTTCACAAGAAGAAATTGTAGAGCGAATCAATAATGCGTTGTCTGAAAAATATAAAGATGTTGCAGGTGTTTCTGCAATTGGAGAAGTACAGGAAAAAGAAATTCAATATACATTAATGATTGATTTTGAAGCCGCAGATTTTGATCAGTTAGTAGAAAAGGGATTGTTGAATTCAGGGGAAATTGAATCGCAATATATTTCTTTAAAAAAGACAAAAGAAGCTTATCAAGCCCAGGGATATGTTTGTCAAGTCCAGTAGGGGGTATTTTTATGCGATATTATATTGCGGATTGTCATTTTTTTCATCGGGCATTGAATCTTTATATGGACAAAAGAGGATTTGATTCGGTAGAGGAAATGAATGAATATATGATTTCTCAATGGAATAAAAAAGTAAGAAAAAATGATGAAGTTGTGATATTAGGGGATTTTTCCTGGGGATCCTGGAAAGAAACAAAGTCGGTTTTGGATCGTTTGCAGGGAAAACTGTTTCTTATCAAAGGAAATCATGATCGTTTTTTAGTAGACAAAGAATTTGATTCTTCTTATTTTCGCTGGATCAAAGACTATGAAGAATTAAATGATAATCGTCGAAAAGTTGTTTTGTGCCATTATCCGATTGCTTGTTACAATGGACAATATCGAAAAGATGAACAAGGAAATCCAAAATCTTTTATGTTGCATGGACACATTCATAAGACACAAGATCAGCAGTATTTAGATTTTTTTCAGGAATATGTAAAGAATCAGAGACACGTTTCTATTGGAGGTGCTATTGAAGAGGTTCCTTGCCAATTTATTAATTGTTTCTGTATGTATTCAGATTATATTCCTATGACATTAGATGAATGGATTGAAATTGATGAAAAAAGAAGAACAAAAAAAGTAGAGGTGGAATATGGCAAAGTTACAAACAGGTAAAGGTTCGAAATCAATGTATCTTCAAATTAAAGAAATTTATCATGATCGAATTGTAAACGGTGAAATTAAAAGAGGAGATCGGATTCCAAGTGAAATGGAAATTCAAGAAGAGTTTGGTGTTTCTCGTATTACGGCACGACAAGCTATTTTGGAATTGGAACAAGAAGGAATGGTAAAGCGTGGTCGTGGAAAAGGAACTTTTGTGATTTGGCAACAAGGAATTGAAGAAGAATTGACACATATCAAGAGTTTTACAGAAGAAATGAAGTCGATGAATCGTGTTCCTGGAACTGTTTCTTTACAAGTAAATAAAATAGTTCCTGATGAATTTGTTGCTTCTGTTTTTGGTTTAGATTCTGGGCAAGAAGTATATTGTATTAAACGTGTTCGTACGGCTGATGAAGTAAAAATGGTTTATTTTATTTCATATTTTCCTTTGTCAACAAATTTACCTTTAGATCCAAGTCAATATAGTCAATCTATTTATACGATGTTGGATTATTCTGGAACAGGTATTCCAAAAAAGATTGAAGAAAAAATTTCTGCAATTTTGCCAAACAAAGAAGTTCGCAATGCATTAAAGATTTCGGCTTCTATGCCTGTATTATTAAGAGAACGTATTTCTTATAATGAAAAGGGAGAACTTATTGAGTTAACGTATTGTTATTATCGAGGCGATTTATATACATACAAAATTTCTACAACAAATTAAAAAAAGCCTTGCAATTCATTTTTTGCTATGATAGTATATGTGAGCACTTGTCCGATAGACAAGTTTCACATACATGGCGCGTTGGAGAAACGGTTAACTCATATGCCTTTC